>JAQBZB010000422.1 GCA_027622275.1 Planctomycetota bacterium
CCCGAAACTCAAATCGAGAAGTTGCTGATCATTACTTTCCTACGGGAACACGAAGAACACGCCGGCAACCACGGCTGCTTCCGCGGCGCTCGCGTCGAGCCGCAGTCGCGGAACGTACAGCGAGTAGGGAGCGTAATCACCCGGTCGATAGTGGCCCAACGTATACTGGCAGTTGCGATGCCCTTCGCTCATCATCATGTAAGGCAACAAAGGAACTCGCCCGAAAAAGTGGGCGGCAGAAAGGGCTGGCTGGAAGATCGGAACTTTGTACCCATGCCGTTCGAGATTGATGTCCTCGAAGTACAGCGGCCGGTGACAGACCGCCGGAGCTTCCCACATGAATTCCGTCTCTGTCGTCGAGCGGCTGAAGCCCATGCGATGAGGGACTTCGCGTTCGCGGGCAAACCGCGCCGCCGCGTAGTTCTTCGGCAACTCGCCAGCTTCCGGCTTGGTACGGATGGACAACGCTGTCATCGGCTTGAGGTCGAGGTCAAATGCCTCGATCTCTTCCGCCTTCACAATTTGCTCGTCAGCAAGCCTTGGCTCTGGCGTTGGTGCCGGAAGGTCGGATGCGGCTGGCGATGGTTGAAGGGCGGCTAGCAACGGCTCCGCTTCCGTCAAGCGAACGACCGGCTTGGACGTTGCGGTTGGCGCGGGCCCGGCGGCGACAGGTTCGGCCGAGACGGACCGTTCTGGCAACGGCTCCTCGACGAGTTGGAGGATTGGGTGTGGGGTCGACGCGACCGTGTGCCGGGGCGGAACCGTCACGGTCGGTAATCGGCGAATCGGAGATTGGAGAATGACCGGGTCGGTGGCGAGTTCGACGACCGGCGACGATCGCTTCGCAAGGGGCGCGGCGACGTCCTGCGATTGTGCTCGCGTGCCGAGTGGTTTCGCCGCGGACGCCGCTGGCTTCGCCTGAACAGGTTTCGTGTCGGGGTTTAGAGCTAATGCGGCGTCCTCGTGCAACGACTCGACCGGCCAGCGAGCGGCCTCCAAAACCATCGGTTTCGATGTTCGCGACGCTTCCGCCGCGAGTTTTGAAGCGGCGGGCTGCCGCGTCTTACTAAGAGCGTTAGTTCCGGGAACTGGATCTCGCTCAGCGAGTTGAATGAACCCGGACAATTGTGGAGCGCTCTCGATCCGGGGCTGGTCCTTCGCCACCAAAGGCTCCGTGACGAGATTAATCGTCGCTGAGGCCGGCTTCGGTCGAGTCAACGATTCGAGGGTTGCGACGACTCGTGAAGCGAACTGGTCAACTCGCGGCGCCGATCTTCTTCGTGGCACAGTTGTCCTTTGGAGGCGGTCGGATCGCGTTGCCAGGAAGACCGATCGATGGACTGGTTCCCAGATGGGGCTTGGCTGCGCTGCCGCGACGATCGGTGCGCTGGGCCTGCTGGCGGCAATGATTGGTTTGTCGGTTGGCGATTGCGATTCCGGACGGATTGGTTCGTGGACTCGAATCACCGGCGCAAAGGTCGCGGCACTCGTCCGGGCTCTCGCGCGTTCAGAATCTGAATGCGTGTGCGCCGCTAATGTCGGATCAAATGGTGCCGCGGATCGAATGGCTGGCCGTCGCGATTGTTTTGGTGCCGCCGAAAGAGCGTGGCCTGATGTCGTAGCTGGTTCCGCGGGCGGTGCGGTTTCCGACGGCAACGGGATCGCCTCGGCGGCGACAACCAGAGCCTTGGGTGCATCGAGCGACTGGGGCGGGGCTGCGGTGTGATGACTCGTGAGATCGATCGCCGGAGCCAGCTTAATTTCACCGCTTCTAGCTAGCAGCGGGCTGGTGAGCGCCAGCACGGCAAGCGAGAGTCGGCGGATTCGTTGTCCGGCGGAATACGGCATGACGTGCGTTCGGTGAGTGCGGGAATCGTGGCGCGACACGGATCGACGTGGAAGGTCGGTATGGTTCTCTTCGTCCAATCACAGTTGCTATCTGTACAATTCCGTCGACCGTGACAGACCGGACGACGATCTAGTTCATCAAGACCAATACAATCGTTAAAGTTTGCCACGGAATTGCAGGCACCGCTGGTTGAACGACGAGCGAACTTTCGGGCTCCCCGCCGGATACGATGTCCCCGCAATCTCACTACTAGCATGAGTTTTCGCGTTTCGGAGGGCTAGCATGGATGGATCCGCGTCGCGGGTGCCGATGAGTCGTGTCCGAGTTTGTTGCTTTTTTGTACTCAGACAAGCACGACGCGCAAGCGAGTGAATTCATCGATTCGACCCACTCGCTCGCGCGTCGTGCTTGCTATTTGGCCGTGGCTCGACCGCCCTACATCAGTAATCCGCGAGTTTGATGTTATTTTATGCACAATGTAGACCGCACACTCCGTGTGCGGAATTCGGCACACGGAGTGTGCCGTCTACAGTTTTGCGGTTACGGACCGCCCTACGGTGCTCGCTTCCCCCGTGGCAGGCGATGGTGCGACTCTGGTCTGGTGAGAAAGCCCCAGTCGAGTGCCTGATCCTGCTCGTATTGTTTTCCAAGTGTCAGAGCCGTCAGCGCCTTTGACAGCTCGAAACCGAGATAGAAGGCGTGCGAGGCATCGATGTGCTTCGGATCTTCACCGAGCAGCTGTTCGAACAAGAGAAACGGATCTGCGTCTTGCAGATGGAGTTGGGAACTGATGACATGCAGCGCGTCATCTTCGGCGAACAACCGATAGTTGTTGTCCTTGATCTGGCTGGCGAGTCGGTCAAGCTGCTCCTTGCCGTAAGTTGGTGCCGCCGCATCGCGGAGCATCACGAGATCACTCGCAACATGTTTCGGCGGCACGCCTTGACGGACCGCGTAGTGGACCAGGCGACGTGCGAGATCACATTCGCGGACGCTCGTTTGCGCCCAAGGAATCACTTGCGTGGTCAGGACGCTGTGAATGCCTAGTTCCTGACAAATCCCGAGCAGCAGAAAATTGATCGCCGCCGAGTCGGCATCCGTCAACTCGGTCAAGTTGCCGATTCCCATCAACATTTCGGCGTCGGGATAGCGACGCCGGACTTCCAAGTAACGTCCCAAGCTGGCGGCGAACCCGCAGCCGATCGGCTCCAGGATCGGATCGATGCGCACCGGGACACCAGCCATGGCGAGTCGTTCGATCGTCGTGTCAAGTTCGCCGAGCGTGGCAATGTCGTCGGGAATCACCACCACTTCGCAGCCCCAATCACATGCCGCGTCGCGGTTGGTGCTGTTGACGGACAGAACGAGTTCCGCTCCGGCTTGCACCGCCGGCGCAATCTCGATCGGGTTCAAGCTGTCAATCGAAACACGATGGCCCGCATCACGTAACGCCTTGACACAGTCGGCAACGCCGTGCCACGGATCGCCCGGCTCGCAGCCCACATCAATCAAGTCGGCTCCGGCCTGTCGCAACCGATCCGCTTCCGCCAGAATCGCGTCGAGACTCAATCGCGGCACATGGTTGATCTCGGCGACGATGTCGATGTCATACGCGCTGAGATCATCTGCCGCCAACTGCCGACCTCCGAAGAATTCCGGCAACCGGCGCAGATCCTTCGGGCCTCGCAACACGGGCACGTTGACCGCCGCTTCGACGACTCGAAGATCGCCGTCACAGTAGCCCGGCACGATGACTTGCGTCGTCTGACTCGGCGGCCGGACACGATCCGCAATCCACTTTGGTGTCATGAGTGCCGCGACCGTGATCGGCAGCACGTCGATCGAGAAATCAAAGTCAACCTGCGGCCGCAGCTGTTCCAACACGTCTCGCAAGGCGCGTTCGGCGAGTCGGCCGGTGACGAAGTGAAGGTGCTCAGGCATCCGCTGAGTTTAGCACATTCATTTCACTTTCGTGACGTTTGGCGCACCTTCCGCGACGTAACATCGAAGTGACCGGTCGGGCAGCGCCAGTGCGCCGGTAACGGGCGGCGGGCCGTCGAGATCTGGGTAGATGTCGAGCGGCGATTCGGCGGCGGTGTCGATGAACAACCGCCAACGCAACCCCTTCGCCACGGCCGGCAGGATGAACTCGCGGGCATTTGACGTCGCGTTGACGAGTAACAGGATCTCGCGCCCGCAATTGCCGTCCGTGTCGCAACTCGCCCCGTGGGGCGGCATCAACAGACAGATCAAGGCCATATCGTTTCCGCTCCAATCGACCGCGACGCCCAGCGCGTTGAACCAGCTGACGTCCGGCAAGCCATCTTCGAAATGCGGCTTGCCGGAAAGGAAGTGTTTGCGACGAACCGTCGGCTGGGATCTGCGGAACCGCGTCAAGCCTTGGAAGAATCGCACAAACCCGGCGTTCTTTTCGACCAAGCTCCAGTCGAACCAGGAGATCTCGTTGTTTTGACAGTAGGCATTGTTGTTGCCTCGTTGCGTCCGCCGACTTTCGTCGCCCGAGACAATCATCGGCACGCCGTGACTAAGCATCAGCGTCGCCAGCATGTTCTTGACTTGGCGGGACCGCAACGCGGACAGCACCACATCGTCCGTGGGCCCTTCCACGCCATAGTTCGCACTGCAGCTATTGTTATCACCGTCGCGATTCCGCTCGCCGTTCGCCTCGTTGTG
Organism: Planctomycetota bacterium; assembly: GCA_027622275.1. Classification (GTDB taxonomy): domain Bacteria; phylum Planctomycetota; class Planctomycetia; order Pirellulales; family Pirellulaceae. Next base: position 4,544 of record JAQBZB010000422.1, read on the forward strand.
CTTGTCACGGTAGCTGACGAGGTCGTTCAGCGTAAAGCCGTCGTGCGACGTGATAAAATTGATGCTGTTGTAGGGTGTTCGTCCGGCGTCCTGGTACAGATCGCTCGATCCTGACAACCGCATGGCGAACGCTCCGAGTGTCCCGAAGTCGCCGCGCCAGAACTGCCGCATGTCGTCCCGATAGCGGCCGTTCCACTCGGCCCACCGGCGATCTTCTTTGGTGTCATGCCACCGCGAGCCACCGAACGAGCCGACCTGATAAGCACCGGCGGCGTCCCACGCCTCGGCGATGATCTTGGTGTCGGCCAACATCGGATCTTCGGCGATGGCTTCGACAATGGGGGCGTTGGGAATCAAGTCGCCGCTGCGGTCGCGATTCAAAATCGAAGCGAGGTCAAAGCGGAAGCCATCGATATGAAAGTTATGTACCCAGTATCGCAAGCAATAGAAAATCATCTCGCGGACGATGGGATGATTTCCGTTGATCGTGTTGCCGCAGCCGGAGTAGTTCGAGTACGTGCTGCCGCCATTGCCCAGCAAGTAGTAAACGCGGTTCTCTAGCCCCTTGAAGCTCAGGACCGGCCCTCGCTCGTTTCCTTCACACGTATGGTTAAAGACAACGTCCAGGATCACTTCGATGCCGGCTCGATGCAACGCCTTGATCAGCTGTTTGAATTCGCGGACCTGCGCGCCTGGCTCCGAGCCGACCGCATAGCCACGATGCGGTGCGAAGAACGCCAGCGGGTCGTAGCCCCAATAGTTCGGCCGCTTTAAGACCTGTCCTTGGAAGCCGCGGATCGGAAATTCATGGACCGGCATCAACTCGACCGCCGTCACGCCGAGCGCTTTGAGATAGGGGATCTTCTCGATGACGCCGAGATAAGTTCCGGGGTGTTCCACGCCGCTGGTGCTGCTGCGCGTGAATCCACCGACATGCATCTCGTAAATGATGGTTTCGGAAAGATCGCGACGGAGGTGCCGGTCGCCCTCCCAATCAAAATGATCGTCCACGACGACGGACTTCGGTGGCCGAATGATCCCGTCAGGTGTCGGTTGGAATTCCCCCGCCAAAGCCTTCGAAAAAGGGTCGATCAGCCGCGCCGTTCCATCGAACCAATGGCCGTGTGCCGGATCGCGCGGACCGTCGGCTTGGAAGTGGTAAAGCGTGGCATCGCCGATGCCCGGAACGAACATGCTCCAGACGTCGCCCCACCGGTCCGTGCTGGGATTGAATTCGATAACCTCCGCTGGCTCGGCATCTTCGACACGCGTGTAGAGGAGCAGCCGCATCCCGGTCGCGGAGCGGCTGAAAACGCTGAACTGAACTCCCCCGTCATGGATCATCGCTCCGTAGGGGAGGAACTGCGTGAACTGTAATTCTGGATGCGGATGTCGCATGAGCATCGCTTGGCGTCCTTGCATCCTGGGTGTGAAACCTCGTTGGTGTCACAACACTACACCCAAGAATGGTGGCAGGCCGCCAATATCCCTTCGCCATGCTAAGTTCTTCGACTCTTGCCGGCCGCACGCGCCAACTGGTCAAAGCTTTCGCATTCGATAACAAGGATCGCTCGCGAGGCACTTACCGGCAAGGGGAGCCGTAGCACGGCCAACGCGCACTTTAGGCAACTTGGGGTAGCGCGGTAACTAGATATTGATTAAACAATTCGC
>JAQBZB010000059.1 GCA_027622275.1 Planctomycetota bacterium
AGACCCGTCGAACCGCTTCATGCCCGACTATGGCCGCATTTCACACTATCGTTCGGCCAGCGGAATGGGCATTCGGCTCGACGCGGGCACGGCGTTTTCCGGCGCGGTGGTCTATCCGTACTACGATTCGCTGCTCGTGAAAGTGACGGCGTGGGCGCGGCAGTTTCCGGGTGCCGCGCGCCGCATAGAACGCTGCCTGCAGGAGTTTCGAATCCGCGGCGTGAAGACGAATATCCCGTTTCTGCTCAAGCTGGTAATGCACCCGACGTTCATGTCCGGCGACTGCACAACCGGGTTCATCGACGATACACCGGCATTGTTCGACTTTCCCAAACGCCGCGACCGCGCGACGAAACTGCTCTCCTATCTGGCCGAAACAATCGTCAATGGCAATGCGTTGGTGAAGGACCGTCCGCGGGCCACGCGTCGTGCTGCTGCTCCGCTGCCGGCGTACGATGACTTGGCCGCCGTCCCGGACGGCATGCGACAGAAGCTGCAAGAACTGGGACCGGAGAAGTTCTCGCAGTGGGTGCGCGGCGAGAAACCGCTGCTGATCACCGACACAACATTTCGCGACGCTCACCAGTCGCTATTGGCCACACGGCTCCGCACTTTCGACCTGCTGCAAGTTGCCGATGCCTACGCCCGGCAATGCCCCGAACTGTTCTCGCTGGAAATGTGGGGCGGAGCAACATTCGATACGTCGATGCGGTTTTTGAATGAATGTCCGTGGCAACGCCTGGCCGAACTCCGCCAACGAATCCCCAACATCCTGTTTCAAATGTTGCTGCGCGCGTCCAACGCCGTGGGCTATACGAACTATCCGGACAACGTGGTGAAAGCGTTCGTGGCTGAAGCGGCTGAAGCGGGGATCGACGTGTTTCGTTTGTTCGACGCGCTGAACTGGGTGCCCAACATGCGCGTCGCGATGGACGCGGTCATCAAGAGCGGCGCGATCTGCGAAGCGGCCATCTGCTATAGCGGCGATATCCTCGACCCGGCGCGCCCCAAGTACGACCTGAAGTATTACGTCACCATGGCCAAGGAGCTGGAACGCATGGGCGCACATATTCTGGCCATCAAGGACATGGCCGGACTGTGCAAACCCTACGCGGCCCAACTGTTGGTCAAGACGCTCAAGCAAGAGATCGGCATCCCGATCCATTTCCACACGCACGACACCGCCGGCGTGCAGGCCGCGTCGATCTTGAAGGCGTCCGAAGTCGGACTGGATATTGCCGATGCCGCGATGGCTCCCCTGTCCGGCGGCACATCGCAGCCGAATTTGAACACGCTCGTCGAAGCGCTGCGGTTCAGCGATCGGGACACGGGTCTGCCCGCGCCGCAACTCGACGCCATCGCCGAATACTGGCGCGCCGTGCGCGAATTCTACGCACCGTTCGAAAGCCCCGTGCTGCCGGCCGGCGCGGACCTCTACCAGCACGAAATGCCCGGCGGCCAGTACACGAACCTCTTCCAACAGGCACAGGCATTGGGTCTGGCGGATCGTTGGAGCGAAGTTTGCCGCGTCTATGCCGATGTCAACCGGATGCTCGGAGACATCGTCAAAGTCACGCCCACGTCCAAAGCAGTCGGTGACCTGGCACTGTTTCTGATCGCGAATAACATGAGTACGCAGGACGTCATGGAGGGCACGCGCGAGCTGGCGTTTCCGCAATCGGTCGTCGACCTGGTCAGCGGCCGCATGGGGCAAACGCCGGGCGGCTTTCCGCGCAAAGTGCGCGAACGGATTCTGCGCGGCGAAAAGCCGCTTCGCGGTCGTCCGGGTGCGAGTCTCCCCAACGCCGACTTCGATCAAGCGGCCAACGCGATCCGCTCGCTGCTGGACCACGAGCCGTCGCGACGCGAAGTCGTTTCGCACTCGCTCTACCCAAAGGTCTTCTCAGACTTTGCCAGGCACCAGCAGCTGTACGCCGACACCAGCGTCTTGCCAACGCCCGCGTTTCTTTACGGCTTGGAACCCGGCGAAGAGATCGCGGTCGATATCGAACCGGGCAAGACGTTGATTGTTCGCTTTCTGACCGTGGGAGAACCGCACGAAGACGGCACCCGCACCGTCTTCTTCGAACTGAATGGCCAGCCGCGTGAAGTCACGGTGACCGATCGCGCTCTGGAGCCGGAAACACCAAGGCGACCGAGGGCCGATCCGAACAATTCCGCTCACGTCGGCGCGAGCATGCCTGGCATGGTCGTCAACGTCGCGGTCCAGCCGGGCAATGCCGTCGTCAAAGGCCAGAAGTTGCTGATGCTGGAAGCCATGAAGATGCAGACCATCATCGCCGCCGAACGGGACGGCTCCATCGCCCAAGTCCACATCCACCCCGGCACTCAGGTCGAAACCGGCGATCTGCTGATCACGATGGAACCATGAGCGGCGTGTACGATGGCCTTCCAAGGCCATCGAATGCTTCACGACGGCCTTGGAAGGCCATCGTACGGATACGTCAACGCCACTCTCGTGCGGAATGGCGGCCCACTTCCGCATCCGCGAAATGATCTTGTTCGCTCCTTTCGTTATGAACTAGACTCCTGCGGCATGAGTTGCTCCTTGGTAGGGAGCAGCGCACCCTTGGCGTCGACCACAATTCGATCTGCCGCATCTGATGAGCAAGCGACTGACGGTCATCATCCCGTGTAAGAACGAAGCTCGCAACGTCCGCGCGTGTATCGAGAGCGTCCGCGACGTGGCCGACGAGTTGATCGTTGCGGATTCCGGCTCCACCGACGAGACCGTGGCAATCGCGCGCTCGGCAGGCGGTTGTCGGATCATCCAGCGGGAATGGCGGACGGCCTGCGACTTCAAGAACTGGGCGTTGCAGCAGGCAACGCACGATTGGATCCTGGTCGTAGATGCGGACGAACGTGTCACGCCCGGTCTCGCCAAAGAGATCCGCGAAGTTCTGACCGATCCGCCGCGAAACGGTTACCAAATCTATCGTGCGAATCACTTCATGGGACATCGTGTTCGCTTCGGCCAGTGGGGCGCGGACAAGGTTCTGCGGTTGTTTGACCGTACGCAAGCAACTTATGTCGGCGACACCGACCATGCGGCGGTGCGAGTGCATCGCGGTCGCGTCGGCCGACTCAGGAATCGATTGACGCACTTCACGTTTTGGACCTACGACCAATACCTTCAAAAGATGCACCACTACGCAAGACTGCAGGCGGAGCGGTGGCACAGGGTTGGCAAGAGCCCGAGTCGGCTGCGGATGTTCGTGATCGCGCCGGCAAGGTTCTTTCAGACGTATGTCCTGCGGCTCGGATTCCTTGACGGCGCGGTCGGATTTCAAGTCTGCATGATGATTGCGTTTTATTCGTTCCAGAAGCAGGCGCGCCTGTGGGAATTGTCGCACGGCAAGCAACAGCCGCTCGGCGACGCGGATGCCTCCATCCGCATCACCACAACCACGAGTGAACCATCTCGAGCACAACGAAACGTCGCGTGAAGATTCTCATGCCCATGAGCCACTCCAACTTGAACCGCGATTCGCCAGCGATGAAGATCGGAGTCGTTCTGCCCAACTGGATTGGTGACGTCGTGGCGGCAACGCAAACTCCGTTAGCGACGACGGCAATTTCTTTTTCGCCGATGTCGAGCTTGTTCCGAATCTCGCCAGCGGCAGACTGGGACACCATCGCGAGAACCGTCGCGCGATTGACTCTGCGTGGCAACGACTTTAGACGCCTGCGGATTGTTGAAGGCTGCTTTTCGCGAACGATATTCAAATCGTGGATCGTCAGGACGAGCGGAGTACGGCGATCGAGCGGGATGAAGACTGGTTCGGATCGCCTGGCTGCCCGGGCCGAATTGCTTTACGGGTCCTGATTGGAAAACAAGTCTTCGAGAGTTTTCTCGACGCTCTCTTCCTTGGGAGCTTCCTTCCTCTTCGCACCCTTCTTCTGCGTCTCCTCTTCAACACTCAGCTTCTGCTTCGAAGAAATCGTCAGTTGGTTGCTGAAGACTTGATCGGGGCGGCCCAGATAGTACCAGCCGCTGATCCGCACCGTATCGCCCTCACGTGCCAGTGAATAATCGGAGACGTCGACGGAGATGGTCGCCTTTTCGTCCAATTGACTCTGAACGGCCGTGCGGCCAGCCGCGACAAGTATGTTTCCGTCCTTGAAGCCGCGTAGCGTGCCGACGACCGTGAACGACAACGTCTCCGGGGCCGACTGCTTCTTCGTCGGCTCGTCACTCGAAAACAATCCGCCACCGCCACCGCCGCCGAACTTGGCATCTGGAATCAAGCCGAGCTGCGTATCGGCCCGGAGCGAGATCACTTCCAATTGTCGGACCAGCGCGACGGGCTTGCCTTTGGCGTCGAACGAGTTCTTGAACTTGACGAGCATTCCTGGACGCAGCCAACTCCGCTCGGCGGATGCCACATACGAAATGCTCTGCGGACGCTCGGGCGTCTTGACAAGCCACTGCTCGCCTTTCTCGGTGACGATCGCAAGCAATCCGGGCCGCACGCCTTTGACGACTCCTGTGGCCGTCACGTTCTCGCGCGGGGCACCTTCCTGTCCCGCTGCGATACTCGCCGCGAAGATCGTGAACAGCACCGTGATTGAGCAAGTGTGTCGCATCTGATTTACCTTCCGAATAGGGCTTCCCTGGCACTTCCAGAATAGCGTGACTCGCCGGACTCCGCCAGCGGAATGCCAGCGTAACCCCACGGCCGCACCCAGAACGGCCCGTTGTCAGGCTTGCGGCTCGCCGTCACAATGCCCTCATGCCTGACGCGCAGCGAATTACCGTGAAAGATCTATCGGCCATGAAAGCTCGTGGCCATAAGATCACCATGCTCACGGCCTACGATTTTCCCACGGCAAGGCTGCTGGATCGAGCCGGCATCGAGGCAATTCTCGTCGGCGATAGCGTCTCGATGGTCGTCCAAGGCCACGAAAACACGCTGCCTGTCACGCTTGACCAGATTATCTATCACGCCGAGATCGTGGGCCGTGCGGTTGAGCAAGCTCTGGTCGTCGTCGACATGCCGTTCCCGACCTATCACCTCGGCATTCACAAGACGATCGAAAACGCCGCTCGCATCCTCAAGGAGACACGCTGTCAGGCGGTCAAGCTGGAATGCGGGGCGCGGCAAGCCGAGATCATCTCGGCGCTGGTGTCGGCTGGCATTCCGGTGATGGCTCATGTGGGACTCAGCCCGCAGGCCGTGCATCAACTTGGCGGCTACAAGGTGCAGCGCGACGAAGAGCGGCTGCTGCACGACGCGAAGACGGCTGAGCAAGCGGGCGCATTCTCTGTCTTGCTCGAATGCGTGTCGTCGAAGATCGCGAAGAAGATCACGGAATCGCTCCACGTGCCGACGATCGGAATTGGAGCTGGCGCGATTTGCGACGGGCAAGTCCTGGTGGTGAATGACATGCTCGGATTGACCAGCGGATACGTACCGCGATTCGCGCGGAAGTACGCCGACCTGGAAGGCGTCATCACCGACGCGGTCACCCGTTTCCGCGACGACATCCGTAATGGAGAGTTTCCAGGCGAAGCCGAAAGCTATAAGTGAGATCCAAGTACGATGGCCTTCCCAGGCCGTCGTGAAGCAATCGACGGCCTTGGAAGGCCATCGTACAAAGAGTCGAGGAGCGATATCGATCATGCCGAACCGACTCGCCAACGAGACCAGCCCGTACCTGCTGCAACACGCCAACAATCCGGTTGACTGGCATCCGTGGGGGCCCGAGGCGCTTGCTCGTTCCCAAGCCGAACAGAAACCGATCTTTCTTTCGATCGGCTATTCGGCTTGCCACTGGTGCCACGTGATGGAACACGAGAGCTTCGAGAACACGTTGATCGCGGCGGCGCTGAATGACAAGTTCATCAACATCAAGGTCGACCGCGAAGAGCGGCCGGACCTCGATCAGATCTATATGAACGCGGTGCAGCTGATCACCGGCCGCGGTGGCTGGCCAATGTCCGTCTTCTTGACGCCGGACCTGCAACCGTTCTTCGGCGGCACGTATTGGCCACCGGATGCGCGGATGGGAATGCCCGGCTTCGATCAAGTGATCGCCGCGGTTGACGACGCCTGGCGGAACCGGCGCGAGCAAGCGATCGAGCAGGCGGGCGAGTTGACTCGGCACTTGCAACAAATCGGCCACACCGACACTGCCGCCGGGCAGCTCGCTCCCGAACTGCTCGGCCACGCCGTCGCCAAGCTGGAGCAGGTGTTCGACTTTACCAACGGCGGCTTCGGCCAAGCACCAAAATTTCCGCACTCGATGGATTTGCAACTGCTGATGCGAGTCTGGTTCCGGGCTCGACGCGACGGCGTGCTCGACATGGTGAAGCTGAATCTCGACAAGATGGCTCGTGGCGGGATCTACGACCACCTCGCCGGCGGCTTCGCCCGTTACACAGTCGATGCCCGCTGGCTCGTGCCGCACTTCGAGAAGATGCTTTACGACAACGCGCTGTTGACCGGCGCGTATCTCGACGGCTATCTGATCACCAGGGACGAAGCGTACGCCCGCGTCGTCCGCGAATCGCTCGATTACATCCTCGGTTACATGACCGACGAGCGCGGCGGCTTCCACAGCACCGAAGACGCCGACAGCGAAGGCGAAGAAGGCAAGTTCTATGTCTGGACGCCGGCCGAGATCAAAGAAATCCTCGGCGACGAGCGGGCCGATAGATTCTGTTACGTCTACGACGTGACTGAGGCCGGGAATTTTGAAGGTCACAACATTCTTAACTTGCCAAAGACGATCGCTCAATGCGCTTCGCTTCGCGGTTGGGATTTGAACGAATTGCAAGACGAACTGGCCGAGAGCCGTGCGGCGCTGCTGGCTGTCCGGGATCGGCGCGTGCGGCCGGGGAAAGACGACAAGATCCTCGTCAGCTGGAACTCGCTGATGATCGACTCGATGGCGCGGGCCGCGGGCATCTTGGGCGATGCGAAGTACCTCGACGCGGCGCGGGCCGCGGCCGAGTTCATTTTGAACGAGATGCGTCGCGACGATGGCCGTCTGCTGCACTCCTGGCGAACCGGCGAAGCCAAGTTTGACGCGTATCTCGACGACTACTCGTACCTGATCAATGCGTTCGTCAGCTTGTACGAAGCGAGCTTTGACGAGCGCTGGATCGATGAAGCGGTAACGCTGGCGGACCTCATCCTCGCTCATTTCCCAGACACCTCCGCCGGTGGCTTCTTTTTCACGGCGGACGACCACGAGCAGTTGATCGCCCGCAACAAAGACATGCACGACAGCAGCGTTCCCAGCGGCAACGCCATGTCCGCCACAGCGCTGCTGCGACTTGGCAAACTAACCGGGCGAAACGACTATCTCGAAGCAGCTCGCGGCGCGCTCGAATCGGCGATTGGTATCATGCGTCAATCGCCCACCGCCGCCGGCCAGATGCTGATCGCCGCCGACATGTTCTTCGGGCCGGTGAATGAGGTCGCCATCGTTTGCGCCGGCGACGAGGATGTTTCGCGAATCGCGCATGACCTCTGTCGCCGCTACATTCCGAATCGCGTAGTCGCGGCACGCACACCGGACGCGGTGAATCGCTCAACGCACCTTGATCCACTGTTCGAGGGCAAGCCAGCCGGAGACGGGTCCGTCAATGTCTTCGTCTGCGAAAACTTCGCCTGCCAAGCGCCGGTCAGCGGCACGGAGCAAATCGAAGCGTTATGGAACGAGTTGGCGAACAGCTGAGGTTTCACTCCTCGCATCTGGCCGTTTCCGCTTACGCCGAGCAGGTCAAACGTTCGGGTTGTGCAATCGTCGAGCGCGTCATTGACGAGCCGCTGGTCCATACATTGATCTCAGCGATTGACGGCATTGATGCAGGTGAAGCCGTGCGCCGAAAGCGAGGCATCTACGGCGTCCGCAATCTGCTTGACGTGTGCCCCGCGGTACGAGAGTTGGCCGCCAGCGAGCCGGTGCGGCGATTGGTCTGCCTCGTCCTTGGCGATAACTGTTTCGCCGTGCGTGCCATTTTCTTTGATAAGATCCCCGGCGCAAACTGGTCTCTCGGTTGGCACCAAGATAATGTCATCGCGGTTCGCGAGCGTCACGACATCGAAGGATTCTTTGCCTGGTCCGAGAAGGCCGGCGTCTGGCAAGTCCAACCGCCCGTCGAGATACTGGCGAGGATGTTAGCGATTCGCGTCCACCTGGACGATTGCTCTGCCGACAACGGCGCCCTGCGCGTCTTGCCGGGGTCGCACTCACATGGCTGGCTCGATGATGAAATCGACGAGTGGAAAGCGAATGTCGCCGAGTTCGTTTGTGAAGTGAGTGCGTCCGATGTAGTCGCCATGTGCCCGACGCTGCTGCATGCTTCCGCCAAGTCCAGCCGGCCGGGCCATCGTCGCGTCATCCACATCGAATTCGCTGCGGAAGAATTGCCCAGCCCGTTGGCATGGCGCGATTGCGTGAGCAAAAGGTAGCGGGTCAAGCACGCCGCGACAAAAACGCTCGATTCGCGTTTCGAAAACCACGATAACAACGGCGACCATGCTCAGGGACGAACCGAGTGAGCATGGCCGCTTGTCGCCTCCTGCGTTAATCAGCAGGATGGATCACTTTGACGTAGATCTTGTCATGGTTGCGGGGGCGGATCAAAAGGGGCGGGGGTCATTATTGTTAATTGCCCCACCTCCACTTTTGGTTCTTTCCCTCAGATAGTCACGGAACGACTTTAGTCGCGGCAACGACTCGCGGTCTTTGGCGCGTCCGGTTGCTTCCTTGCTGGCGATGATGTCGTCGATGTGGCATACCGGAAAGCCCTCGACTTCGACGCGCCGCTGCCAGGCGTCGTCGAATCGTTCGATGCCGTCGGGAGCAAAGATGAGATCGAGATCAAATGGTCCGTTCTTGAGCTGCACGAAGTCTTTCCCACGCTCGATCTGTGCTGCCTGCTCGTCAGACAACGCGAAACCAAGCTCGCGGATCGCCACGACTAACGCGCGACCATTCTCCTCCGATCTCTCCGCAAAAACATCAGCGTCCTGCGTCGTGTCTGGAAAGCCGAGCAGAATCGCGCCAGCCTTTCCGATGAATAGATACCGTACGTGACGGCGCGCGAACGCGTCGCGGATCTCTTCGGCTTGTCGGTATTCAAACGCGCCCATAACCTAGCCAATCGGGCAGGTTCTCTTCGCACCACCGCCGATAGTCGGCGGTCGTGTCGAAGGCACGAAACGGTGCGTCGTCCAGCACCGGCTTGTACGTCTTGATGAATGCGTAACGAAATCGCTGTGGCAACGGCCGCTGCCGGGCAGCTTCAAACTCTTCCCACCACTCTGTCGGCACGGAACCGGGTCGGTTTTCCGTCACGGTCGAATCTTTATCGCTCATGCTACCGATTCTAACGCACCACACGAACTCATGCCACACAGCCTGCGTAACCAACAGGTCACGAACAAACCGGGTGCGACAACGGCGTCAGGAGGCAATTTGCTGCTTCGGTTCCTGGCAGGCGGAGCAAACGAGGCAGGTCATTTTGTTCATTAAACCTGCCCCGATTTCCACTCTACGACTTCGCCGAGTAGAGTTCGGCGTATTCGAGCACCCACAGATCGATCAGTTCGCTGAATTTTGCGATGTCCGCTTCCTCGATCTTCTCGAAGTAGTTGCGATTGAAGAATTCCTTGTTGCGGATCGTCCCCTTTCCGGCCAACTCGACGACTTGGTAAGTGCTGAAGGGGCGGATGGTCATTTCGAGGCGGCTGTAGTCGTTGTCGCGTTTGCCGCCTCGCGACAGGCGGATATCGTCGCGCCGGCACGCCGCGCCCCAGCCGCGCTCGCCGAATATCGTCTCGTACGTGAATCCGGGAAAGTGATGCGGCAGTTTTTGGAGGCAGTGTTCGATCTGCTCCGAGAGCTGCAAGCGATACTGATTGTGCAGCCGCTTCAGCTCATCTTCGCTCATCGCTCGCGCCGCGGCTTCGGCTTGCTTGGCCGTACTGCGTTGCTTGCCGCGCTGGATCGCTTCGTTTAACCGTTCTTCAAAACCCATGATGCTCTTTATTTGTCGGGAGTCTCGTTCGAGTCACCCTGCTGCTTGACTTCATAATACTGAAACAGGTCCGAAAATGTCCGCATGGGCTCGGTGCCCTGGACCATTTTTTGAGTGATCGGTTTCGCCGGCTTTCGAGTCGCGGTCACCCTTTGTTGAGCCGCTTGGCGGAATTTCGGAGGTCGCGGACCGGAGGACTTTTGTTTCGTCGGCCGGTTGCCTGTCGGCTGCCGCTTTGGCCGCGCGGCTTTCACGGTCTTTGAGCCGAGCCGCTCACCAGATCGTTGGTCTGGTGGTATCGCGGTCAGCGCGACGCGGCGGCGCTCGCGATCAACCTCCAGCACCCACACGCGCAGAATGTCGCCAATGCTGACAACTTCATGGGGATCGCGGACGTAGCGGTCGGCGAGGCGACTGATGTGTATGAGCGACGTATCGGAAACCCCAATATCGACAAACGCCCCAAAGTCCACAACATTCAACACCGTACCCGATAGTTCCATTCCCGGTTCGATGTCGTCGATTTTGATAATCCCCGAACGGAACGTCGGTTCCGGCAAATCGTCGCGTGGGTCGCGTCCGGGTCTCGCGAGCGCGTCCAGAATGTCCCGCAATGACAACTCGCCAACACCCAACTCAACTGCCAACTCGCCCAGATCAAGCTCGCCTGAACGCTCGCCGAGTAATGACGGACAGGACGCGACTTCCGTCAGGCCGCTCGCATCGCCACTCGCCGCGCCGGCATCACGTGAGACCATGCCGGCAAGTTCTTCGATGCTGCTGCCCGATCGCTCTAAGAGTTGCCGCGCGACGTCGTAGCTTTCCGGGTGAATCCAAGTTGTGTCGAACGGATTGTCGCCTCCGGTGATCTTCAGGAAGCCGGCGGCTTGGACGAACGTGGCGTCACCGATTCCAGGCACTTCGCGGAACTGCTCGCGGTTGCGAAACGGGCCATGTTCCAGGCGATAGTCATGCAGGCGCCGCGCCGTCAATTGGTTCAGGCCCGAAACGTAACTCAACAGCGACGGACTGGCCGTATTCACATCGACACCGACAAAATTCACACACGACTCGACAACCGCATCGAGTGACTCGCGCAGATGTTTCTCCTTGACATCGTGCTGATACATCCCAACGCCAATGTTCGCGGGGTTGATCTTCACCAGTTCGGAGAGCGGGTCGAGCAGTCGCCGCCCGATGGAAACAGCGCTGCGGATGGTGGCGTCGAATTCCGGCAGCTCTTCGCGGCCGATCGCGCTTGTCGAGTACACGCTCGCACCGGCTTCGTTGACAATCACGTACTCGACGCGGCGATCCTGCAACTCGCCCTCGATCGCCGCAGCGACGATCTGCTCCGCGGCGCGGCAGGCCGTGCCGTTACCGATGGCGATCACCGCCAGATCGTGAGCCGTGACGAACTCGACGATTTTCGCTCGTTCGGTCTCGCGTCGGTCGTCATCACCGATCAGAAAGATCGTCTCGTGTTCCAGCAATCGGCCAAACTCATCGAGGGCCGCGAGTTTGCAACCGCGCTTGAACCCAGGATCAATTGCCAGCACTCGCCGCCCATGCACGGGGCGCTGCAGAAAGAGCTTCCGCAGATTCTTCGCAAAGACAGATACCGCGTGCGTCTCGGCGGCCTCCGACATCTCGCGGCGCACTTCCCGTTCGAGGCTTGGAACAATGGACCGGCTCAGTGAAGTTCGGACACATTCGCGGAGGAATTCCGCGTTGGGATGCGTCTCGTCGACGAGGAGTTCCGTGGCGGCCGCGGTCAGCGCATCAAGGTCGACTTCGATACGCACCCGCAGGATCTTCGCCCGCTCGCCGCGATTGATCGCCAGGACGCGATGGGGCCGTAGCTTTCCAATCGACTCGCGGTAATCGAAGTAGTCCCGCAGCGAGTTCTCCAACTTATTGCGTTTTCGCTGTCGCACGGATACTTTCGGCACCGAAGTTTTCGGCCGGAGGGCGGAGACGCCTGCGGCCGGTTCCCCCGGCTGGCCGCCTTCCGACGCGGCGTCATTTGTCCCTGCGGCCGACGGCGGGGCGGGCGGAGCCTTGTCGCTCGACTCATGCTTTGTGCAGATCAGCGTTCCGGTCCGGGCAAAGATCTCGCGCAGCTTGGCGCGAACATCCGTTCGCTCGCTGAAACTTTCCGCGATGATTTGCTTCACTCCGGCCAAGACTTCCGCGATCGTCGGCAGTTCTTGTTCGGGAGACAGAAAGTCGACAGCTCGCTTCGCGAGATCACATGCGCTGGCCGTCAAGACTTCCTCCGCCAACGGCGTGAGTCCACGTTGGCGAGCGAGCGATGCCAGCGACTGCTTGTTGGTCTTAAACGGCAAGTACAGATCTTCGAGCCGTTTGGATGACTTTGCCGACTCGATCCGCTTTCGCAGACCGGGTGTCAGCTTTCCTTGAGCATCGATCAGCTTGAGCACGGAAGCCGTGCGTTCGGCTAGTTGGCGGGCTTGGGTTGCCTCGCGCTGGACGCTGCGAATCTCCTCTTCGTCCAAGCCGCCGGTCTCGTCTTTGCGGTAACGCGTGATGAAGGCGACGGTATTGCCGTCGTCGAGCAACGCCAGCGTTTGCCGCACGCGGTCCACCAAGACTCCGAGCCTGCTAGCAATCGGCTCCAGATCAATACTCGCTGTGCTGGTCATAAAAGAAGCGGGCGGACATCCTACCCGCTCGACGCAAAGGTTGGTCTTGCTGGTGGTTAACAGCTCGGCAATCTAGCGCTTCTCTATCGCATTGTCAAGGATCAGAGGCGGTTGGACCAACCCGCAAGTCAGTTGCCAGCGGCGCGTTCGGCACACGGCTCATCATCCGGAGAACGAGTACGAAAAAGAATTTCGACATTCTCGTCAGATTTGTTCAAACCCGCACAGAAGGAACGCCGATAGACAGGCACGAGTAGCGACGATGCGAGCACGCCGCGGGTGCGTGGTAATGGACGTCCCCCGAAAACATCCAAGTTGCGATAGGAAGGTCAAAAGCGTATGGGTCAACCAAGACTGCGAATCTACTACGGTCCAAGTGATCAAGCGACGCAAACACTGGAGGCTGCCGCTCCTGCTCGCGAAAACGTTACGGTTCCGCTGAGTGAAGTCTTTCCATTGTTGGCCGACGCCGTCCGGAGTGAACGGACCTGGCTGCGAGACTTTGCCGATGACGAAGTGACGATATCCACGGACTTGTATGAAGTGCTCTTGGCTTACCAACACTATCGTCGCCCTTCGGCTTAGTGTTTGCCGCCACTGAGGTACCCACCCGGTTGCAACCGGGTTTTTTTATGCGCGAATGCTTCCAAGGGACTCCTGTCCCCAGCGAGCTTGTCTCGTTGGAACAAAAGATTTGCAAGTTAGATCCGAACGAAAGTTGTATTGAGACCCCAACGGGCTTGTCCCGTTTGGTGAATGAGATTCGAATCTAGTGTTGCGTTGCCAAACGTAGCCTCGCCGCGTCTGATTCACCCACGAGACAAGCTCGTGGGGGTCTTCCGTTTCCAGACACAGTTTTCTAACCGGCCAATCTTTGGTTCCAACGGGACAAGCCCGTTGGGGACCGAAGAATGTCACCGCGTATCAACGCGTAGGCACCAGTCGGGTAGACCTGAGACAAAAACGATGAGCAGCAGCGAAAAGAAACCACCGCGATCGCCCGACCCTCAGCAAGAGCCTTCCAAATCGCGGACCTTGCGGTCGGCTGACTTGATTCGCTCGATCAAGGAATACGCCGACAAGCTGCTGGAGGACGGTTCAACGCGGGGCGATCTGAAGATCCTCAGTCGTACGCTTCGTGAGTTGCGTTACGCTTTCAAGGTCTTTGCGCCGTACCGGCATTGCCGCAAGGTGACGATCTTCGGATCGGCCAGAACCAAGCCAGACGCGCCCGCCTATCAACAAGCGGTCAAGCTTGGCCGCGCGATGGCGGAGCAGGATTGGATGGTGATCACCGGAGCTGGCGACGGCATCATGGGGGCAGGGCACGAAGGCGCGGGACGGGCGCATTCGATGGGACTGAACATCTTGCTTCCCTTCGAGCAATCCGCCAATGCCGTGATCGATGGGGATCACAAACTGGTCCACATGAAATACTTTTTCACGCGCAAGCTAATGTTCGTCAAGGAATGTGACGCGGTCGTTTGCCTACCGGGTGGTTTCGGCACGATTGACGAAGGACTGGAAGTGCTGACACTTCTTCAAACCGGCAAGCACGATATGGTCCCCGTCGTCTTTCTCGACGCGCCGGGCGGCACGTATTGGAGAGCGCTGCACGAATTCATTAACGAACAACTATTGCAGGGCGGCATGATCTCGGCGGAAGACTTGCACCTCTACAAGGTGACCGACTCGTACGAAGCGGCGGTCAACGAGATTCTCAATTTCTACCGGCGCTACCACAGCATGAGATACGTTCGTGAAGAGCTGGTGCTGCGGCTGAACAAAGAGCTTACCGAGGAACAATTCGACGCGATCACGGCGCAATTCTCGGACATCCTCGCTGCGGGAACGTTTCGTCAGACGTCCGCGTTACGGGCCGAACGTGACGAACCCGAGCTGGACGACAAGTCGCGGCTGGTCTTCCAGTTCAACCGCAGAAATCTGGGACGGTTACGCCAGATGATCGACGCGCTCAACTCATCGATGCCGTCGCAGTCTTAACGACGCACGACTAATCGAACGCTCTTCCGACTGAAGGGCTCGCCGAACTCGAGTGCGCCAAGGCAAAGTTGAAGCAGCAACCGGCAACAGCAAGCTTGATCGACCGGCCGAAGCAGCGCTGTCGCCTGCGCCCGCTGCCGGCTCTTCGGGCGAGCCGACTGCCCGCACGATGACCGTCTCGCCATCGTCCCCCGCGGCCGAGACGACGATCGGATCAGCAATCGCATTTACCTTTGAGCTATCATCACTCCCCGGTTGCCGTTCGGCTGCCCCGTCCCGGAAGTTCTCCGGCACGACACGGCCTTCATTGATATGGACATCGAGAATCAGACGGACGCGTCCCGTACGAATCTCCTCCAAGTAGATGCGATAGTGCCCGTTCGGGAACGGCCGTCCCTGGGCCTGACGCTCGCGGAAGATGCTGAGCGGATCATTCAACAACTCCAGCGGCAGCGGATACTCCTGGTCTTCTTCGCCAGCGGTC
Source organism: Planctomycetota bacterium (assembly GCA_027622275.1). Classification (GTDB taxonomy): domain Bacteria; phylum Planctomycetota; class Planctomycetia; order Pirellulales; family Pirellulaceae. The sequence goes on from JAQBZB010000059.1 coordinate 15,170, forward strand.
GCCGAACGTATGGCGGGCTGGGCTTGCTGGGCGCGAGCGGCAACATCGTCAACGACTCGCATGAACAATCGATACTCTTCGAATACCTCCGCCTCGAAGGAAGCAGCGACGAACTCGAACGACGAACCGGTCGATACCGTCGTCGTCGTCGGGTTCGCCACGACATAGATGGTCGTAACTTGCCGCGACTCGACCGGGATGATCACGCTCTCGACGATCTTGATGAAGGCGAACGCGCCTGCGCCAGGATTGGTCAGGATATCTTCATCGGTCGACTGCACCGGTTCCGTCCCGTTCCGAAAGAAGCGAATGCCATTGAAGATCCCCGAACCATCGCTAGGACGCGTGAGATCCAACGCCTGCTCGCCTTCCTCGCGGGCGTCATAGCGCAGCGTGGCGGAGATGGGGATCGGAGCGGCCGGATCCGCCGGATCAGGCGGCGTCAGGAACTTGTGATGAACGTAGTAGACGCCCGGCTCGCCACCGACACCGCTATCGATGTGTGCAGTGTTCGTCAAGTCAGGAAATCGGTTCGTGTTCGCATCGTCGGAAGTCAGGAACGTCAAACTTGCTTGTGGATTGCCGGGAACCGAATAGTTCTCGATCGTTCCATCGCCCCAATTAATCGTGAAGTGCCAATTCGTCTCGAGATGCACTCCGTCCCCAATCGTGATCTTCACAATTCCACGACCGCTGGCATCGACGTCCGAACCACCTTGATCGACCGGTTCGATGTCGAAGATCGGAGCAAAGTTCGTTGCCTGCCCAGAAATCGAGTTGCGAATTGCCTGCAACTCGGCTTCTAGTTCCGTATAGAAAGCCGTATCGGTTTTGGGCGGGTAACGCGCTGGATCCAGGAATTTGGCGGAGAGTGTGGGCAGCGTTCCCGTGATGGGGAAACGCTCGGAATGAGTCCGCACGATGACATACTCGGTGTCCGAATTGTCAATGATCACCTCGCCGATCGCTTCCCCCCGGATCGCCCCTTCATTCTCGACCGAGATCTCCGCCTGCGGCTCGGGCAGGCTGTGATTGATGACCAGATCGCCGCCCGAGAACAGAAAGATCCAGCCGTTGCCGCCGCGGTTCTGAATCGGGGCGTCGATCGTCAGGTCGCCGGGCAATTCGGCTCGCACGATCGTATGGCTGCCGCCGTCATTCAAAATCGGGGCCTTCACGTTGATGGCACCGACGTGAATGACTTCGACTTCGCCGACAAGTTTCTCGGGCGCGCCGCTGGGACCGTTCATGATCCCTGACAATCCATCGACCGCGCCGATCGTCAGCGTACCGCCAGTGGCGTTCTCGAATCTCACACCGCCCGATCGTTTGTTTTCCGCGGCGATCGTGTTGACGGAAGTATCAATCGGATTCGCCGTTCCCACACCGCTGCCGGAACGAATCGCCAATTGGTCAGCGACAATGTCCGGGCCGCCCGAATTGCCGCCGTCGACGACCCCGCCGCTGGTCGAAGTCAAACGCACGAGCGTCGTTGTGACCAACCGGCCGAGTTGAATATCCTCGTCGGCACCAAGTTCGATCGTGCCTCTACCCGCGCTAATGAAGGCTCCGTCCGCCATCCGCAGCTCTCCGCCGCCGCCGCTGGCCGAGGCATCCGCATCGGCGCGGACGATCACGGCAGCGTCAAGCGTTGTGATCGATGCATTGCTGCTAAACGAGACGTCGTCGCCGGCCGAAAGGGTGACGGCCGCGCTGCCAGCCGTCACCGAACTGTTGACGGCAATATCGTCGGACGCAGCGATACGAATCGATCCGGCGGCGGAAGTGTCGAGCGGCTTGTTGATCGTCACCGAGCCCGTCGTCAAGTCGACCCCGGCCGCGGATTTAATCGTGATCGCACCGTCGAAGCGAGTCTCGCCGCTGCCTCCCGTTTGCCGGATCGAGTTGGCGAGCAAGCTGGAAACAAACCGCACGTCCGCCGCATCTTCGACAAGCACATCGCCAAGTCCAACGGCACTACCGACCGCATCTTGAAACAACGCACTGCCAGTTCCCAGCGCGAGCGTGATGTCCTCTTGGCAATCGTTCGTGCCGTCCAGGGTACTGGCAAATAGCAGACCACCCGGCCCCGGTCCCGTGTCGAATCGAACGGTCCCTCGCAAGACCACTTCATCCGTGAACGTGATGTCATCGTCGCTGGTCGTGATGTCCGCCGCCGTCCGCACCGCGCCGCCGCCGTCTTGAAGGAACGAGCCGCTCAAGTTCATATCGGCCGCCGCCGCAAGATCGAGGATGCCAGTGACACTCAATTCGACTCGTCCGTCGCCCGTCGTGGTGACCGCGTCGAGGAACGAGACATTCACACCGCTGATGTCGATACCGACTTCCATGATTGAGTTCGTATTAATCGCGCCCTGAAACGTCGTTGTGCCGTGGCCGGCGTCTTGCGCGATGTTGGTCGCGGTAAGCGGGCCGAAGAGCGTGACGTCGTTCGCTTCGATGATCCGCAGTTCGCCAATGCGGCCAACGCTGCCAACAGCCGCGTCGAAGATGATGTCGCCGGACGTACCGGCATTCAGCGTGAGCGTTTCGGTGCCGACATTTTGTGCATTCGCGGTGCCATCGAACACGATCGCGGCACCCGCCGTGTTTCCGGCGGCTGTCGTATCAAGCACCACCTTGGCCGTCGCACCGTCGGTTAACGTGACGGGACTGGCAAGGCGTATCTCGTCGCCGCTGGTGACGATGTCCGCCGCGATCTCGACAGATCCAGTGCCCGATTCATTAAAAGCCCCTTCCAGCCGCATGTCCGCCAAGGGATTGATATCGAGCAGTCCTGTATGCACGATCGAGACGCTGCCGTCTCCCGTCGTCATCACCGGACCATTGAAGACAAACCCGTTGCCAGTCAGATCGAGTCCCGTTAGCGTTGCGGCCGTCGTGTTGATCGGGCCGTCGAAAGTTGTCGTCCCTGAACCGGCTTGCTGAACGATGCTTGTGGCATTGACGTCTTGTGCGGCCGTGACATTCATCGCCGATACGATTCGCAACTCGTCCAACGGGCCAGTCGTGCCAACCGCCGCACCGAGTAACGCATTACCCGTGCCGAGCGCGATCGAGAGGTTATTCGCTTCGCCCGGTTGGCTGTTGAGCGTTGTAGCCATCGACAGCGTCAAATCACCGCCGCCCGGCCCTGTGTTGACGGAGACGTCTGACCGCAATTCTGTCGGCCCATTGAGTTCGATATTGTCCGCCGAAGTATCGATCGCCAGTAAGTTGCCGCCGCCGTCGAGAGTGATGCCGCCCGTGATCTCAGCGACGGACCCGATACTGATCGGCCCGTCCGTTGCAATCTGGGTGACGGGCCCGGTTCCGCCGATCTCAACGCCGCCCGCCGCCCGCTCGACGGTGAACGAGCCGAGACGCTGTTGGCCGCCAAGATTGGCGTTGATCGAGACGCGACCGCTGCCGGCGTCGAGTGTCACGGAATTGCGTTCGATGGTCGTGACACTGACGGGACCATCGTGGCTGTCAATCGTGGCACTGTTGGTCAGTGTAATCGATCCGCCGCCGTCTCCCGTATCAATCGCAATATCACTCTGTGCGCGAACCGCGCCGTTCAAGCGGACGTCGGCATTCGATGTGGAGATTAACAACGGGCTGCTGCCGCCGTTCAAGGTGATTCCGGTTCCTTCAATCACGTTTGTTCCGACGCCAATGTCGATCGGCTGACTCGCCCTGACAAGATTGACGGGCGATGTATCGCCAAACGTCACGCCGGCCTTTGCCGAAGCTACGTTCAATCGTCCGAGCGGTGTGTTGCCGCCGACGTCCGCGTTGAAGAACAAGGCTCCATCGCCGAGTTCGAGCGTCAGTCCGCTCGTTGTCCCCACAACGCCATCCACAAACGAGTTGTTCGTGAACGTCAGATCGCCGCCGCCTGAACTTGTATTAACTGTCAGATCGGTGCCGAGCGTGGTCGGACCATTGACGCGAACATCATCGCCGGTGGTTGTGATCGTTGACCGGGCAGTCGGGCTGCCGCGAAACACGACGCCCGCTCCGCCAATCGCGTTGGATCCCACGCCGATGTCGATTCCACCGTCCGCGTTGATGATTTCCACAGGCCCGGTACCGCCCGGCCCAGTCGCTTCCGTCGTCGACTGGCCAAAGATGACGCCGCCGCCCGCGGTCATCACCGTTAGCGAGCCAAGTCGATTCGTCCGGCCGAGGTCTTCGTTAATGAAGACGCTGCCCGCACCGACATCGAACATAAGACTGTTGAACTCGCCCGCTTCACTATCGACGGGCGTGCCGTTGGTCAGGTTCACATCGCCGATTCCTGCTCCCGTGTTGAAAAGAACGCCGGAGGCAAGCGTCGTTGGCCCGTTCAAGCGAATGCTCGCGTTGTTGGTGTCCAAAGTCAACTTGCTGGCGCCGCCATTCAACACGATCCCCGAACCGGCAATCACGTTCGCCCCAACTCCAATGTCGATTCCGTTCGCGGCGCGCACGCTCGTAAGGGGCGAGGTATCGCCGAACGTGGCACCACCAGCCGCCCGAGTGATCGTCAAATGTCCAATCGCCTCCTGGCCGCCGAGGTCTCGATTGAAGAACACCGAGCCTCTCCCGGCGTCTAACGCGAGGTCATTCATCTCGCCGGCTTCGCTGTCAACCGGCGAGGCGGCGGTGAATGTGATGTCGCCGCCCCGGCTGTCCGTGTTGATTGAAAGCTTGCTCCGCAACGTCGTGGCCCCGTTGATCGTAACATCATCGTTCGTCGTGATGATGCTGGTGCCGGTTGCGCCGCCGTCGAAGACAATGCCTATTCCGCCGATCGGCTGCGATGATCCAATCGTTACGGAACCCGTCGAGTTCACAAGCTGGACGGGCGAATTGCCGCCAAACGTGACGCCGCCGTCGGCTCGCTGAATGTCCAGTCCGCCTAGTGACACGCTTGCGCCAAGGTCGCCGTTAAACACGACGGTTCCAGCGCCAACGTTAATCGTCAAACTGCGCGTTGCGTTGAGTTGGCTGTCGATCGTGGCACCGAATGTCAGATCGGTTGCGGTAAGCATGACATCGTTTTCGAGAACGACATCACTTCCGATGGAGATCGCCGCGCCGCTGTTGACGGAATCCCTGAAAGTCGTCGATTCGATGGAGTCTTCGACTTGGAGACCATCCGCGAGCGAGAGCGGCGTGCCGAAGACAACTTGCTGATCCGCGACCGCGTCGCCGCGAACGACGATGCTTCTCACATCGCTCAAGGCGACTGTTCCCGGTCCGCCGCCATTGACATCGACATCAACGACATTGTTGCCTGCGTCTTTGATGGAAACATTGCCGCCGGAGTCTTGCAGCGCCGCGACGTCGCTCGTGTTGGTGATCTCCAGCTCCAAGACCCCGGTCGCGGTCATAAACGCCGCTGAAACGTCGAGCACTCGCCGCTCTTCGAGCTTGCGGAGCGACAGGCGAACCGGCGCGAACAGCTCGTGCCGCGCAGACCTTTCGCGTCTACGTCGGCGACGCAGTAACAGATTTCGGGACCAGTTGGGCAACTGCATCGCAGATCCAACGTACGAGAAAGGCACTTCGCCTCAGCGGCAGAGACTCAAATTCGATTATCGTTGCGAATTGCAATAGGGTCAAACTTAACGTCGGATCGTTCAGATTGTGACGATTCCATCATTCTGTACGTTCCTACAACAGATGACGAGCTTTGATATCGAGATACTGATTCACCAACGGAGCCGTCATGTCCTCGGGGAAGACGTCCAGCGATAGCACGCCGCGGTGTTCGAGATCGGTGAGAACCTGGTGCCGCCAGGTCAGAATCTCGGCGGCCGCGGCGGCACGGAACAGTTTCCGATCCGTCGCCGGAAGCCGCGGATCGACCGCATCCGCCGCATCAAACAGGCTGTGATCGCGAAGCAAGACGCCCAGCGGCAAATGCCGGCCCACCAGGTTCGTCAGGTATTGATGGACTTGATGCGAGTTGACTTCGTCGATCAGGTTCGTCATCAGCACGACCAGCGACCGCTTCTTGCAGTGCGTATCGAGATACACGAAAGCCTCGTCGTAGCGCGATTCAACCAGTCGTGGAAAGCGGTCGAAGCCGGCGTGCAGCAGCCGATTCATCTGCGCCATGCCGCTCCGCGGCGGCACGAACGTGTGAATCTGGTCCGAGAAGCAGACGAGCCCGACCGAATCGCCTTGCCGCAGTGCCACGAAGCTGAGCATCAGCATCGCGTTCAGCGAATGATCGAGCAGGCTGAGGCCCGACGAATTGTTCGTCATCATCCGGCCGCAGTCCAGCAGGAAGATGATCCGCTGGCTCTGGTTCGTTTGAAAGTCCTTCACGGTCAGCTTGCTGCGCCGCGCGGTCGTGCGCCAGTCGATGTGTTTGTAGTTGTCGTCCAGCGTGTAGTCGCGGAGCCGTTCAAATTCGTTGTCCTGCCCGATCTTTCGCGTCCGCCGCACGCCGACCAGGCTCAACCGATTCGTCCTGGCGAGAATCGCATACTCGGACAACTGCTTCATGTCGGGATAGACATGAATGACGGTCTCGACCGGATAGCTCAAGAACCGCCGCCACAGCCCGAGGAAGCTGCGCGTCCGCAGATAAACCTGTGTCAGCGTGAACGCTCCGCGGCGCCGCGACCGGAACTCGTAGTGCATGGTGATCCGGCTGCGTGGTTCCATGCGCGTCGAGAACTCTTCCGGCTCGGCGAGAAACTCGTCGGGGAAATCGTCACGAACGGAAACAAAGAACGCCCGCTTCGAGAGGTTGTTGATCAACAGCGTCACCTGGTGCGGCATGTTGATCGAAGCCACTCGCGTTGCCGTCCGTTCGGCCGAGAAGGCGGTCGCGCGAGGCAGCGTCCAAAAGTCTCCCACGGCAATCAGCACAACCACCGCGTCCGCCAACGCCACGACCAGGAACAAATCCTCCCAGATCAACAGCGCGAAAGTCAGCAAACAGGGCGCGACCATCATCAGCACAAGCGGGATATGCGGATAGATCCGCCGCCACGAGGCTAACGCCACCAGCGGCGCAAAAATGACGAGCAGCGTCAGCCACGGCAACGTGCGCAGCAGCTTGATTCCTTCGTCGGCCGTTTCGAGATAATCGTTCATGAGATTCCGCCGCTCCTCAAATGCGAGGCACTTCGACGGAGCGGACCAGGTCGGCCAACAGCGAGTCGACTTGGTGACCTTCGACTTCGGCTTCCGCCGTGAGGATCACACGATGCCGCAGCGCCGGGATCACGATCTGAACGACATCATCGGGTACGGCATAGTCTCGCCCGTTGAACGCGGCGAGCGTTCGCGCTCCTTGCATCAGCGCCAAGCCGGCGCGGGGCGACGCGCCCATGTGGAACTGCGGCCACTGCCGCGTTAGCCGGACCATCTTGTTGATGTAATCGACGAGCTTGTTGTCGACGCGCACTTGGCCGTTCGCTTGTGTAATCCGCATGATCTCGGCCGGGGACGTGATCGTCTGGAGCTCATCCTCCAGCCGCTGGTTGATGTCAATTTGCTGACTGTGAAGCCGCAGGATATCGGCTTCCTCTTGCTCCCGCGGATAGTCGGCCAGCAGCTTGAACATGAATCGGTCGAGCTGTGCTTCCGGAAGATTGTACGTCCCTTCCGACTCGATCGGGTTCTGTGTGGCGAGAACCAGGAACGGCCGCTCCAGCGTATGGGCCTGGCCGTCGATCGTCACTCGATACTCCTGCATGATCTCCAGCAGAGCCGCATGGGTCTTGGCCGGCGAACGATTGATCTCGTCGGCCAACAGGAACTGAGTGAAGACCGGACCGGGGCGAAAGCGAAAGTCCTGGTTCTTCATATCGAAGATCGGAGCACCCGTGATGTCGGACGGCATCAAGTCGGCGGTGAACTGGATGCGACCAAACTTGCAGCCAAGTACCTTTCCGAGCGTCCGGACGAACAGGGTCTTTCCCAAACCGGGCACGCTTTCAATCAGCACGTGACCGCTCGAGAACAAGGCCACGAGGGCTCCCAGTACTAACTCGTCTTGCCCGACGTAGATTTTGGCGATCTCTTCGGTCACTTTGTCAAACAGCTGCTTGGTTGGCGTGTCTTGGCCTTCGTGCCCGCTCGTCAACGACTCGCGCAACGAGAACGCTGCTGATTGCGCTGGCCGAACCGGCACCGCAACCGGGAACGGCGATGCCGCGGGAGGGGCTGTGCGCTGAGCCGCGGCCGGATTGGCGGGTGGCTGCACAAATGTATTCGTCATCATGGGCGGAGCTTTCGCTGACGTCGCGGCAGCTCCGTACGAATCCATCGATTGCGGCGCTGTTGCCGAGTTGCCGACCGTCGCGGGCACGATTTGCACCGTCGCGCACTGCGGGCATTTGGCTTGGCGTCCCGCGGCCTGAAGTGGCACTTTCAACATGCGCCCGCAGGCTGAGCAAGCGAACTCGGTCATGTCGCTGACGGCCGTCGGTTGAGATTCAGGTCCAGGCGGTGTCGTACTCATAAGATCCCTCGATTATTTTGCGCTCCGATGACTGGTATTCCGATGACTGGCACCGGAGTCACGGCTGACATGTTCGTGGTAATAGGATACTCGGTCGCGGGCGTATTGCCGATCTTGGGTCAGTTCGAGCAATTCACCCAACGCGTCGATGTGTTTTCCGAAATCGGCGCGGACGACCGTGGCGGCATCTGCCGAATCCGCGACGCCCGATGCAAAGGTAATCTGCGACGAAGCGGAACTGGGGGCGGTCTTCGGCCGGCCAAAGATCGGAAAGATGGCGATACAGCACAGAATACCAAGCACGGTCAAGTGCATGACGATAAAGCCGAGCGGCCAGACGGTGAAGACTTCGAATCCGGTCGGTATCTGTGTCCCGGGCTCGACGTCGTAAACCGTGGGGCCGCCCCAGCCACTTTCCAAGAATACAACTCTTCCAGGACCGCACGCCGAAACCAGATGCCCGGCGAGCTTGCGATGCTCGTGATTGACAAGCGGCAGATTCAACAGAATTGAGCCATTGCTGACGACGATGATCTTGCTGTCGTCCCATTCCTCATAGTTGATCTGGTAGGCGATCGCTTCGCCGTTTGATTCAAGCAGCGGCGTGAACTTCGGGCGGTCCTCCCAGAAGTTGTCGTCCCGGTCGACCCAGGCATCGATCTCCGTTTCGCTCGGCAATTCCAAGCGGCCGGCGAGTTCGATCGCGGTCTGCGTGGCGTCGACTTGCTCGCTCCACGGACCTGCCAGCGAATCCACCTGGCGATGAGGCTTATCCCGGTAGACGGTGAACCATTCGGCAGGGTCGGCGACGGGCATCCGACTTCGCGCGGCATCGTGCGACGCTTGGGCGGTTGCTTCGCGCCGCATCACTTCCATCTTCTGCTCGGGCGGGGCGCTCGGGAGCACTTGCTTCCAATAAGCCGACGCGGCATCAAAGTCGCGGCCGACGTAGACCACGGTCCGGCCTGTGTCGTTGTTGAGCCACCATTCCAGAAAGTCTCGCTGCTCGACAGTCGGCGGCGCGAAGTCGTCAGGAAACCAGACAATCGTCTGACACTCTTCCAGCTTGGGTGAAAGACGCGGCCAAGTCGAAACACGATGCCCGGCTTCTTCAAACATTCCAGCCAGCACCGCCGTTCCGTTGACACTCGGTCCGCCGTCCGATCCGCGCCGTTTGCCATACGTCGTCGTCACGCCGGAGGGAGCGCACCCGCTGCTGACGCACGAGAGCATCAGAGCAAGTACGGCAAACAGACGGCATTGTCGCGAGGTACTCATGCGGTCGCCTGCTCCAAACTCTGCCGGAACGCATCGAGACCGCTCCAACAAGATTCGAATCGGCCGCGATCGAGCGAGTGATTGCCAAAGAAGACATCCTCGAAGGCCAGCATCGTCGTGCGGAGCGAGCTGAACAAATCGTTGCGTCGCCGGACCTCGCGCAGGTACTGACGGTTTGTCTTCCCCTTCGTCAAACGGATCAATTGATGTTTGTCCAACTCGACGAGCTGATAACTGTACAGATAGATAATCGCGTCCTTGTAGTTGCCCGCTTCGTAATGCCGACGAGCTTCCGAGAGCAAATCGGATTGCGGGGCCTTCAGCTGGAAGGGCAGGCTTTCGACGCGGTCAATATCCCCCGCCCCCAGCGTCCCGTCCGTAACAGCTTCGCCGGTTGCGCTCGCCGATTCGGCCACCAAGAACGCTCGTACCAACAAGTAACCAACGGCGACTAAGGCCATGACAAGCAACGTCCAGCCCACCACTTCCAACATCGTCCACAGCCACAGCGGCATCGACCACGGTGTCCGGGCTTTGATTGGCTTGACGCTGCGTTCCCATTTCGAAGCACGATTCTTTAAGTCTTCCGGCGGTGCAACATCCAGACGTTGGATGCCATCGGACTCCGAATCGTACCAGGGAAAAGTGACGGCCCCGTCCAGTGCTTCGCGGCCCGCTTCAACGGCCTCCGTGTCGGACATCTCTTGTGCGCAAGTCGGTAACGCGAAGAGGACGACCAGCGTCGCGACGCAGACGAGAACGCATTTCAAAACCGGGAGGGCGAGGCTCCCGCCGAGCCGAAACTCCGCAAATACAGGCTCAGCAGGAGCTTCGCCCTCCCGAAATCCCAGCACACGATCTCGAGTCGGGCTGCCAACGCATTGTCGTCCGTGAACGTTCATATCAGTTTCGCCGCCTGTCTGGCGGCTTCCGCACGCAGACGCAATTCGACTTCCCAGCCTTCATGGCGGATGCGGAGGTCGAGGTAGCTCAGGAAACGAACCACGGCCAGGTAACCGGCGACCACCCACATCGCCAACGGATACATATAACGAAGCATCGTCGGGCCCGGTTGCCAATCGTTCAGAAACACACCGCTACAGAACAGAAACGTCCCACCGACACACACGGTCAGCAACATGCCGAACATCGCAGTTGCCAGCCAACGAGCGAATAAATCGCCGCCGCTCGGGCCGTGCAAATCCTTCGAGCGTTTCCCAATCGTGATCGCCGACGGGTTTCGCGAAGTGAGCGGGTTTCTTTCGAGCAAGACAATCTCATTGATAAAGGGACGAATCGCCCGGACAAACGCGGCGTACGTCGCGATCGATCCCAACAACAACAACTCGACCGGGACATTGAACCCGTCGTATCGCTCGACGAGCAAAAAAACGAGACAAGCTGGCAGGACCGCTCGGACGAGCAATTGGCACCAGACGACGCGCTTCCACATCTTGCCGACGTCGCGAAATACTTCGCGGTAGGACGGTTCAGCGACGAAGACGGCTTGCCCGAGAAACGACGTCATAAAGATCGAGGCCAGCGGTGCTTCGATAAAAACCAGGCAAGTCATATCCCACCAGAACCGCCAAATCGATCCCTGCTCTTCGAGATAAAAGAACGTCTCGCGATACTCGACATCGAGCATCCAACCAATCAGCAAGTCGTTGAGCACCAGCAGCGGAATCACCGCGACAAAAAAGGTGATCAGCAACGGCTTGAAGTACTCGCGCAGCACATGCAACGCCAGATCGAACGTGTCGAGCAGGTTGCGTTCGCGAATCGCAATGCGTGTGCTGTCGAGTTGCATGTTTGCTGGGGAGAGAGGTCAGAGGTCAGGGGTCAGAGGTCAGGGGTCAGAAGACATCGCCGCGCCGCGGGAATCCCAAGACCACGAAGTAGAACATCAGCAGCCCACTGGACAGGATTGAGACGACCGCCTTTATCCAGTACGGGGCACTCGAGGGCGACAGGAACCCTTCGATCAGCGCGGCCAGGAAAAACAATCCGATCGCCGCTCCCATGATCGGCATGGCGTCCACCGCGGTCTTGCGGAGCGAAGACTCCCGCGTCAGACCGCCCGTCGATAGCCAGGAGATCCCGATCCGCAAGCCGGCTCCCGACGATAACACGATCGCCGTCAACTCGAATGGTCCGTGAGCCGTGACGAAGTGCAGGAAGTTGTGGCCTTGTGGAACATCGGGCCTCGCCATGTAACCGAACGACGCGCCCAAGAACGCCGCGTTAAAAATCGAGATGATCATGCCCGGGATGACAAGGATGCCGCCGGCAAACGACTTCAAGCCGATGCCCGTGTTATTTCGAATATAAAAGCCAGCCATGATGAAGTTGAGTTGCGGGTCACGCCCTTTGATCGGTTCGGCGAAATTCGTCTCTAACTCCTCGATCTTGGCTTCGGTCAAGACGTGTTCGGCATACGCCGGCCACAGATCTTTCGAGTAGGCTAAAAACGCGGACAAGATGAAAATGCCCCAAAAGGCAACAAACGATAATTGCACACAGCGGTCATTGAAGATCCGTCGTGGGGCGTCGACCAGCAGCATCTGGCCCCAAGCGTGATAGTTGAAGTCGCGGCTGCGGTACAGTTGGTTGTGTGCCCGTCCGACAAGCCGGTGCAGATAGGCCACGGTGTTGGGCGGCAATTGGTACGAATCCGCCAAGGCCAGATCGGCACAGGCCGCGCGATAAAGCGAAGCAAAACGGGACAGCATCGCTGGAGGCACGTTCTTCTTGCGACGCATCTGAGTACGCTCGCAAAGCCATTCCAGCTCTTGCCAGTTCTTGCGGCGTTGTTCGAGGAGATCGGCGACTTTCATGAATCAACTTCCGGTTTGTGTCGGAGCGATGTCAAACGGATTCTGAGCGGCTTGAGTGGTCGCGTCCGCCAGCGCTGCCGGTGTGAAGGGGGACGCGCCAAACTCGGTCGCGATTCGCTCGTCGTTGCTGCGATCCGCCACAAACGTGCGATAGTACAGTGCGCACAGCAGCAAGTCGTAACTAGTATCCAACGGGAACCCGAATTGAACGAGCAGCGGTTCCGCCAAATGTCGCGCGACTTCACGCCGGCGTGGAATCGAGAAGAATCGACGCCGATCAACATAGGCCGCCAGCGTCTTTGCCAGCGTGCGGCTGACTTGATAATCGGCCGGGATGTAGTTCGAGAGTTGCGCGACGCGCAAGTCATCCATCTTCGCCACGCCGGTCAGCCACTTTCGTTCTTCGACAACCACGATTGTCCCGCAGACGATGTCGCCAATTCGCTGAAACCGCCGGTTCAAGCTCATCGCTACCAATCCGAGAATGCAAGTGAACACCGGCATCATGTCGAGCGTTCGCATGATATTTCTCATAATTGCTTGAATGCCATTGATCGGCTGGCCATCGATGCTGAGTACTCGAATGCCCAGCACCCATTTTCCCGGTGTCTGGCCGTTCATCCACGTCTCAAAGATGCCGCCGTAGAACCAGTCCAGCAAAAACCAGATGATCATCGTGGCTCCCCACATGATGCCTGCCATACTCGTGAACGCACCGGCCAGCCCGAACACGATCATAAAGAACGTGTACAGCCCCGCCCGGATCAACAGATCCAACATGAATGCAGGCAAACGCCGGAACGGCCCAGCCACTTGATAGTGGAAAGCAATGTTCTCCGGAGTGACGATCTCGACGGTCGTATCGATGTGGGCAGACTTGGTCGTCATCCAGGCCCCCGGAGCCGCTGGTGGAACAGGAAAGAAGAGTGAAACAGCAAGTAGATTATTCGCGAAGCCTGTTCGCTCCGCAACCATGCGCCTACTTGCTCTCGCCGCACGGTTCCGTACAAATGTAGCCGTCACGCTCCGCCGTGACGAGCCTGACGGAGCGGACGTCGAATTGGCAACCCCTGTTGGCGAAACGCGAGTGGTCTCCGTGTAAGGCTCATCACGGCGGAGCGTGATGGCTACACTGATAAGCCTCCCTCCGCCTCACGAAAGGCACCCAAAAATGAATCTCGAAGGTAAGACAGCATTGGTCGTCGGCGGCGGTACCGGCATTGGATACGGAATTGCCAAGGCGCTGGCAAATGCGGGCTGTCAGGTCGCGATCAGCGGGCGGCGCGAGGAGATGCTGCGGCAGGCCTCAGAATCGGCAAGCACCAAGAATCCCCTGATTTTCCACGCCGCGGATGCCGGCGATCGCGAAAGCGTTCAGAAACTGGTCACTTGGGCCACCGAGCAGCTTGGCCAAATCGACATTCTCGTGAACTCAGCCGGCATTAATATCAAGACTCGCAAAATGACCGAGATGACTCCCGACCAATGGGATCAAGTCATGCGGATCAACTCGACGGGAGCGTACAACTGCATGTACGCCGTTCTGCCGCAGATGCGCGAGCGGCGGGATGGCTTGATCATCAACGTGTCGTCGATCGCCGGGCTCCGTGCGTCGGCGCTGGGCGGAGTCGCCTATGCGGCCTCCAAGTTCGCCATGGCCGCGCTCAGCACCGCCGTCGCCAACGAACTGGGCCCCGAAGGAATCCGCGTCACGTGCGTTTATCCCGGTGAGGTCAACACGCCCATCCTCGTCAATCGCCCGAAACCGGTCAGCGACGCACACAAGGCGGCGATCCTGCAACCGGAAGATTTTGGCGACGTGATCGTAGCCATCGCCGCGCTGCCGCCGCGAGCGCATGTCTCGGACATCGTGATCAAGCCGACACACCAAGAGTTTATGTAGCCATCACGCTCCGCCGTGATGAGCCTTTTCTTGTTGACCGTTTGTGGTTCGCTAAACGCGATTGCCAAGTCGACGCCCGCTTCGTCAGGCTCATCACGGCGGAGCTTGATGGCTACTGTTGATTACGCGGTCCCGGTCGCGGCGGGCCATTAAAGCGGTATCGCGAGTACATCCGTTGCAACTCCATCCGCATTCGTTCGCGCGGCAAGCTTTCGAGGTACGCGCGCTGTTCGGCAGTGACATGCTCATCGAGGAACCGCTGCAGCTCGTCTTTCGGGACTTGCGGACGAACACGGCTGTCGATCGCAGCGCGAGCCCACATCTGAATCAATTGCTCACGTTCTTTGTCGTCACGCACGTTCGCCAAGGTATCGCGAGCCAGCGGCGACAACTTTGCGGAGAGCTGTTTTACGTCCGCCTCGGTTGGCTGCAGCAATTCGAACAGCCTGACTTCGCCTGACCGCCAACGATACATCATTGCCATCATCGCTCGCCGCTGAGTCGAGTCCTCGATGCGCAGCAAGCGCTGGCGTTCCAGCGGTGTCAGTTGTCCCGTAATCCGGGCTTCATTTCGCTCGATCAAACCGTGGACCCAATCAAATAACACCTTCTGGTCGCCGAGTTGCAACTTGGAACCGAACAACTCCTGAAAGCGTTGCCGCTCCTGCTCGGCCAGTAATAACTTGAGACGTTCAACTCGCTCCCCGGCGGGCAAACTCAACAGCTCAATGCGCCGAC
This sequence comes from Planctomycetota bacterium, assembly GCA_027622275.1. Taxonomy (GTDB): domain Bacteria; phylum Planctomycetota; class Planctomycetia; order Pirellulales; family Pirellulaceae. The sequence continues at coordinate 30,399 of JAQBZB010000059.1, forward strand.
TCGATGGCAATGCACGAAGCCAGTCGCTGTAGCTTCGCATGACCTGCCGCAAGCGGTCACCTTGCGTGTCTTCGGCGAGCGCGGTGTCGAGTTTACGCAGTTTCTCTTGTTCGCTCGGCGAAAGTCGTGCGAAGCGATCCTGCTGTTTATGCAAGGCTTCCTTCTCGGCCGCTGACATGTTCGTCAATCGCTGACGCTGCTGCTCGATAGACTCGTCAGCGGCAAACGATGCCGTAGCGGTTCCGAAGGCAACGACGAACAGGATGGCAACGCATCCCGTGGCCGGACGCTTACAGTTCATCGTTCACCTCCAGGGCGAACAGGCCTTCGCGTTCCAACGCCCGCAGGAACTCAATGTCCTCCACGGCCCGATACGCATCCAGGTTCTCAATCACACGAAGATCTTCGACCAACTGCCGGTTCGGCGCGGCGACAATCGATGCCACGAGCGCATAGCCGGCCAGCGACGCCGCCACCGCCACGCCGCCGCCGATCAGCCAACCGAACTTCGCGCGGAGCGAATTGCGGCGGCTCGCATCGTCGACTTGGTCGGCCACGGAAACCGCCACCATCTCGACGGTCGTTTGCGTGAAATGCTCCCCGACATCGGTCCGCGGCAACTCGTCGAGCAAGTCCCACGTGCGCTGATGCTGCTCGAGCTTCTGACGCAACTCGGCATCCTCAGCCAGCCGAGCCGCAACACGCCTCGCGGCGTCCGCATCCAGCTCGCCGTCCAGGTATGCGACGAGTTCCTCATCGATCGTCGTGTCGTGTTGGTGGTTGGGATCGTTCATGAACCGGCGGCCTCCATCGGGCTGTCGCCATCTCGCATATACGGTTCGAGGATCGCCCGCAGGTTCTCCCTGGCTCGTGAAAGGAGCGACTTGGTCGCTTGCACCGTCATCTCCATGGTCTCCGCGATCTCGACATAACTCAGGTTTTCAAACTTGGACAGCAGCAACGCCACGCGCTGCCGTTCGGGCAATGCTTCGATCGCCAGCCGTACCATCTGCGCCCGCTCGGCCTTGTCCAACTGGCGCGTCGGCATCAACCCGCTGGCTTCCAACGCCATCTGGTCCAAGGCGGGCGGCCCGTCGTCATCGCGGGCACCGGCACCGAGATTCACTTCGCGGCGACGGGCCAAAGTACGCTTGGCATTGAGAGCAACATTGTTCGCAATCGTGAACAGCCACGTCGAGAACTTGGCATCCGGCGTGTAACGCTTCCGCGCGCGAAAGACCCGCAGAAAAACTTCTTGGGCCAAATCTTCCGCCTGCTCGCGCTTACGAGTCAGATGCGTCAGAATCCCAATGACGCGATTCTGATAACGCATCACCAATTCTTCAAACGCAGCCGCATCGTCATCGCGCACCTGCAGCATCAGCCGCACGTCCGGGTCGAGCAGCTCGTACTTGTGGATCGATGATTCGCTAACCGCCACGAAGCGTCCTTCGTCCTCTCAACATTTCTCTCGTACGATGGCCTTCCAAGGCCGTCGTGAAACCGACCGAAAAGGATCGACGGCCTTGGAAGGCCATCGTACACAATGATACGAAACACCGCGCACAATCGGAAGTTCCTCTGGCCTGCTACGCCTTGAGCGGCACCACGTCAGGCGTCGAGCGTCTCAACTGCCCACAGGCTGCGTTGATCTCGTCGCCTTTGCGTTGCCGGAACTGGATGTTCAGGCCTGCCTTGTCCAGAATCTCGCGGAACCGGCGCTGCGCCCCGGACGACGGTGTCTTGTACGGCAACCCGGCAACGGGATTGTAAGGGATCACGTTCAACAGCGCCGGCCGCCCGCGCAGCAGCGCCGCGAGTTGTTGTGCATGTTCCGCCTGATCATTCAAGCCGCCCAGCAGAACATACTCGAACGTCAACCGCCGTCCCGAGGCTTCGAAGTAACGATCGGCTTCCGCGAGAATGTCTTTCAATCCAGTATTGCGATTCACCGGCACCAACTGATCCCGCAGGCCGTCGTTGGGTGCGTGCAGCGAGACCGCCAAGTTGTAACGCGAGCACTCGTTCGTCAGCCGCCTCATGGCCGGCGGCAAACCGACCGTCGAAATCGTGATGCGCCGCGGACTGATGCCAAGCCCCGTCGGGCTGCTGGCGACTTCCAGCGCGGGGAGCAAGCGATCCAAGTTCGCGAGCGGTTCGCCCATCCCCATGACGACAATGTGGCTGAGCCGCTCGCCTTCAGGCAGCAATCTGGCGAGCCGCAACATTTGCTCGACCAGCTCGCCGGTCGTCAAGTTGCGATCAACTCCATCCAATCCGCTTGCGCAGAACACGCATCCCATCGCGCAACCCACTTGCGAGCTGATGCAAATCGAGCGGCGTGATTCCTCGCGCAACAAGACGCATTCGATCTTGCCGCCGTCGGACAGCTCCAACAGCAGCTTCTCGGTTCCGTCACCGGCTTGCAAATGCTTCGCGATCTGTGAGGTCCAGATCTGGAACTCGCCAGCCAGCTCATTCCGCAGCGGCTTCGACAAATTGGTCATGTCGTCGAATGTGACGGCGCGTTTCTGGAACAGCCACTGACGCAACTGCTTCGCTCGGAAGGTTGGCTGGCCGTGCTCGGTCAACCAGGCTGACAGCTCGTCGTTGAGGTCCAGAAAGTGTTTCATAACTCCGTCGCCCCCCGCTTCTCTTTCAGCAGCCGCCCGATTTCCTCGATGAGCATTCCGGAAGACAGTTCCGCTTCAAACGCATCGATGTCCAGGAAGATGATGTGACTGCAAAACCGAACCGCCCAATTGTGCGACAGTGGGCTGATGGCGATGACGATCCCGCGGCCATGCTCGTGGGCTTCCCACATCTCGATGGCGGTCCCCATCGACGCTTCGGGAACAAACGCGACGACGACGTCGACTTCGCGGCAAAGGCGATTGTGCTGGTAAAACACTTCGCGGGACATCGCATCGTCATAGTCGAGTGACGCTTGGTGGTTCGCCAGCGGGTCGTAAATGTCCGCGTCGGGGTAATGAAGCTCCAGCAATGATTTCACGTGCGAGCGATAGTCTTGCTCGTGCAAAATAGCTTCGCGGTGCGAGCCTTGCATGATGCCGGCGATGAAGAAACGCATAGGGTGACCTTAGATCGTGATGACGCAACTCATCGCGGACGACAGCTGCATTCGCTAAGATGCGGATGACCGACGCCCGCGAGACACACGACAAATATCTCGGACCAACGCGAATGACGAAGCGCAAACCCAGCATACCGCCAACGGCCTCCATTGACGAGCCATTCGAACCGAACCTGGGCCGGGCGTTTGATCTTGTCATGCAACTGATGGCGATTCCTGGCAAGACGGGGCAAGAGCAGGAAGTGGCCGACTGTATCATCAAGCAGCTCCACGGCGCGGGTGCGCCGGCAGCGGCGATCAAGACCGACAACGCGCATCGCCGGACGCCGGTGCCGGGACAATTGGGCAACCTCGCGCTGCGGCTGCCGGGAACAACGCGCGGCCCGCGCAGGCTGTTGTCGGCTCATCTCGACACCGTGCCGATCTGCGTCGGTTCACAACCTGTCCGCCAAGGGAACATCGTTCGTTCGGCGAATCCCAAGTCAGGGCTGGGCGCAGATAATCGAGCCGGTTGTGCGGTGCTGCTCAGCGCGGCGATCGAAATTCTGACTCGCCAGCTGCCTCATCCGCCACTGACCTTCTGCTGGTTCGTGCAGGAAGAGACAGGCTTGAACGGCTCGCGGCATCTGACGAAGAGCCTGCTTGCCAAGCCGCAACTCGCGTTTAACTTCGACGGCGGTTCGCCGACCAAGCTGACCATCGGGGCGACGGGCGGCTATCGCATGTCGATCGAGATCAAGGGAATCGCCAGTCATGCGGGCGGGGCTCCCGAGGCGGGTGTCAGCGCCATCGCGATTGCTTCGCTCGCCATCGCGGACCTCCAGCGCAACGGCTGGCACGGCGACATCAACAAGGACGGCCAGCACGGAACGAGCAACATCGGCTATATCTTCGGCGGTGAAGCGACGAATGTCGTTACGGACCACGTCAAGTTGAAAGCCGAAGCACGCAGCCACGACCCGAAGTTCCGCAAACGGATCGTCCGCGAATTCGAAGCGGCCTTCCGTCGCGCGGCGAAGGAAGTTCGCAACGTCGACGGCGTTTGCGGCAAGGTCAAGATCGACGGCCATCTCGATTACGAGTCCTTTTTGCTGAAGCCGACCGAACCGTGCGTGCGGCTTGCGGATCAAGCAGTTCGTTCGATCGGCCAGCAGCCGCAACATGCCGTCACCAACGGAGGCGTCGATGCCAATTGGCTGACCGCTCACGGTCTGCCCGCCGTCACGCTCGGCTGCGGCCAGAAGAACCAGCACATGGTCAGCGAACTTTTGAATATCGAGGAGTTTGAGGCGGCGTGTCGGATTGGGTTGCGGTTGGCAACGGCAACGGAGTCTTAGCCGTGGATCTTGATTGCGAAATCTGCCTTTGCTTTCATGTCACGCGGCGCAAGGTCACGAACTTCATTCGCATCGAGAAGCCCAAGCGTCCTGGCCAGTTGAGTGAATGCTTTGGTGCCGGGACCGGCTGCGGTTGGTGTCGTTCTTTCCTGGAGAAGCTGTTTGAGGAAGGGGTCAGCAACGGAGAGACTGTCGCTGACATCCCGAGCCCAGAAGATTATGCCAAGCAACGGAGCAACTACGTCCGCGAAGGAGGCGGTACACCGCCGCCGGGAGCGACGCCCGTGAATTAGTCGTTCCACGACTACCGCAGCGGGTGTGACAAATCGTCGCCGACGTCAGGGCTTTTGTTTGTCTGAAGTTGCGTAAGAAGTAGCATGGCCTCGTAGGCCGTGTCGGATCGGGAACACTGGGAAACACACGGCCTACGAGGCCATGCTACTCTTTCGCACTCGCCGCAGATTGAATAAAGCAAAAGCCCTGGTCGACGTCCTGCCAACTGGCGAATCAGAAAAGGATCGGGTATCATACAGCCCTGATCGATGAGGTTCCCCTTCACCGGAGGGGACTCGCCAGCTTGTTCCCATGTTGCTCGGCAGTATTCTATGGCACGCAAACTAGTCAATCGCAAAGCGTTAAGAGAAGAAGCAGAAGCTGCGGAAGCCTTGGAAAAGGCGGACGGCGCACCCAAAAAAAAGAAGGTTCCGGTCAAACGCAAGAAGAAGGTTGCGGCCGAAGTCCGAGTCAAACTCTTTTACGGCGTCTTCAACCAATCGCTGAAACGCGTCGCGCTGTACGAGTTCAACCAAAAGAAGCAGGCCGAAAAGAAGGCGGTTGAACTAAGCAAAGACGGCAAAACGCCTCATTTCGTCCAAAAGGTGAAGGAAGCGATCACAGAATGAGTTCGACAACGTGGCCGTTCGCGGCCAGGTTGTGAAAAAGTCGGGAGGGCGAGGCTCCCGCCGAGCTATCACCGGGCGAAAGC
>JAQBZB010000060.1 GCA_027622275.1 Planctomycetota bacterium
TCGCCCTCCCGAAACTCAAATCGCGAAGTTGTTGATAATCACTTCCTAAGTTCTCTAACTGCATGGTCTTCTAGACGGGAGTCGGACGCCAGATGGCGGATCGAGAGTCCAATTGGCAAGTTGACCTCGCACATGTCGCGCTGACCGATATCGGTATGCGGCGAGCAAACAACCAGGATTCGCATACCGTCGTGTTGGCGAGCGATCAGGAGGAATGGCAGGCGCGGGGGCACTTCTTCATGGTGGCGGATGGGATGGGAGCGCACGCGGCAGGCGAGCTAGCAAGCAAGATCGCCGTCGATGGCGTTCCGCATCTGTATCGCAAGTACCGGGATCTGTCCCCACCGGAAGCGATGCAGAAAGCAATTGTCGAGACAAACAGCGAAGTCTATCGCCGGGGGCAAGCCAACAGCGACTTTCGTGCCATGGGAACGACGGCCAGCGCCATGGCGCTGCTTCCGCAAGGCGCGTTGATTGGCCACATCGGTGATAGCCGCGTCTATCGCGTTCGAGGCACGAAGTTGCAGCAGCTCACGCGCGACCACAGTTTAGTCTGGGAGCTGCGGGATGCTGGCCAATTCGATGGCGATTCCGATCTAGCAAACTCCGTTCCAAAGAACGTCATTACACGATCGCTCGGTCCAAACGCTCATGTCCAGGTTGATATTGAAGGGCCGTACGGTGTGTTAGTGGGTGATACGTTCCTGCTTTGCAGCGATGGGTTAATGGCCCGCGTAACCGATGAAGAAATTGCCGCAATTCTGCGAAATCTGTCTCCCGGCGAGGCCGGGCGGCTGCTCGTTGATCTGGCGAACCTTCGCGGCGGACCGGATAACATCACTGTTATTGTGGCGCAGGTAACGGGCAGCGAATTAGCGACTGCGGAAAGCGATTCTGCACCGATCAAGATTGGGACGGTAAAGCACGATCCGAAATCGGAACTCGTATTTCTCGTTTTGATCGCGGTGTTCTTCCTCGCCGCGTTGCTGCTCTCGGTGATTGGGAATATGCCGGCAGCGCTGAGTGCTTTGGCGATCGGTCTGATCGTCGTTCTGGTGGCATTTGTCATCAGAAAGAGAAATGCGGCCAAGGGCATCGAGCTGGGAACGGCGCGCAAGCTCGGCAAAGGCCCCTACACGTCGGCGGATTGCCCCGATCCCGCCGAGTTCGCTGAAACGCTTGTCAAGATCACTCAAGAACTGCGTCAGTCTCCCGCTGCCGTCAAGTACGACATCGAGTGGACTGATTTCGATTCGCATTGCCAACGCGCGGCAGAGGCATCCGGGGACGCTCGCCCAGAAGACGCGATTCGCGAGTCGGCGCGAGCCGTCTCGTTGCTCATGGAGTATATCCGCGAAGCGATGAACAAGGATGCTAGCGATTCAGCGATCGAATTGTAGCGGGTGGCATGTGACGCACCGCTCGCGTGATGAAGCTTCGCCCCGAGTGGGCTCTGCCAGAACTGTCGTTTCAAGCCGCTCGTGAAATTGTTACAGTGTCGGCGCTTGTCCGCTCGGCCCGCGTGTGCCGCAAGACGTTGTTGTACGAAGACTTCGCGCCGGTGTTCGCGATTGTAACGGATGTCGGCACGCGGCTTGCGTACGATTGCCGATGCCCCACTTTTGTCCGCGGCACGAACAGGGATCGTTGATGCGTCGAATCACTCGTTACCTCCTTGCTGAGTTTCTAAAGCTTTCGCTTGTCATGTCGGTTTGCATGACGGTTGGAATGCTGCTGGTCGTCGTCGGACAAGAGGCAATTCGCCAAGGTCTCGGGCCGATCGCGGTTATCAAGCTGCTTCCTTATGCCTTGCCGGTGGCTTTGGCCTATGTCGTTCCCGGGACGATTCTGTTCGCGGCTTGCAGCATCTACGGTCGCATGTCGGCGATGAATGAAGTCACCGCCGTCAAGTCGCTCGGTATTTCGCCAATGGCGTTGCTGTGGCCCGCGCTGCTGTTTTCGTTCTCGATCAGCCTGGGAGCCGTCTGGCTGAACGACCTTGCGGCGTGGGGACGAATCGGTTTGAAACGCGTTGCTTTGGAGTCTGCCGAACAGATTGCTTATGGGATGTTGCGATCGAGCCGATCGTACAGTACGGATCGGCTCTCGATTAACGTGAAAGATGTGCAAGGGCATGTTCTTGTACGTCCAACGGTGACCGTCTACGAAGATGACGACGGCCCGCCGATCGTGCTGTCCGCCGAATTTGCGGAGATCGATACCGACGCGGAACGCGACGTGTTGCTGATCTCGATGACAAATGGCGAGATCGAACGGGGTGACCGCATCCGCATGGACTTTCCGGATACCGAGGTGATCGAAGTACCGTTGTCGAACGCATCCCGCAAGGCCGGTGGGGCGATTCGGCCTGCCGATACGGCGTTGCGTCGCATTCCAGGCGAGATTGTCAGCCAGCGCGCCGCTCTGGAAGATCTCGAACGTACCTTGGCAGCCGAGGTGGCCTACCAGTTGATGACGGGAAACTTTGCGGAATTGAATGACGAGCGGTGGAGCCAGCAGCAAGCCGCGATCGCGGGTGGTGAACTGATGCTCGCTCGATTGCACACCGAACCGTGGCGACGTTGGGCTAACGGCTTTAGTTGCTTTGCCTTTGTCTTGGTTGGCGCGCCACTGGCCGTTCGAATGCGCAGTGCGGATGTCTGGTCCAGCTTCATTGCCTGTTTTCTGCCGATTTTGATTGTCTACTATCCTTTACTTGCCTACGGCGTTGATTTATCGAAGTCAGGCGATTTACCACCTTATGCCGTGTGGATCGCGAACCTTGCGATGATGGCTGCCGGGTGCCTGATGATGCGACGCACGATCCGTCATTGAAATTGACATGACCCATGTTTTTCTCTACTTTCCGCCCGCCCGCAACTGCCAACGCATCATCGAATGAGAGAATTAAACTGATCGCACCTGGATACCTTTCTGAATTCTGACGGGGTCGTTCAGACGCTAACGGCATGTGAAAATGCTATTGTGAAAACCAATTAGCTTGTGAATAATCCCGCGCTTCGAGCGCGCGGCCGCGACTCAAGGGGCGGCTGCGGTTGGAAGTCTTGTCATATCACAGCGGCTGGGCAACGCCTGTCTCGATTCGAGGCAAGCGCGATGATCTAGATGTCAACGTCGATTGATTGAGGACAAACTCATGTTGGAAGCTCTCAGTCGCCTCCTCCCACTGACGCGATATCCCTATGTCGGTGAAAGGATAAACTGTCCGGTCTGTGACCACGCCTTGACGACCGATGTGGCGAACTTGGATCGCCGCTTCAAAAGATTGCCAACGAAATGTTGCGACGCGTGCGGTCTTCTTTTTACTAATCCCATGCCGACTGAAGACGAGTTGGGAGCCTACTACACGAAATACTACCGACTCGACTATCAAATGGCGACAACAAGCCCCAAGCAAAAGCACATCGTGAAACGAAATCGAGAAGCTGCGATTCGTGTCGCGCACGTGATGGATCTGTTGCCCAGCAATGCTCGAACGCTCGACTTTGGTTGTGGCTCGGGCGAGTTTGTTTGCCAAATGTTGGAAAAGGGGTTCGATGCTCATGGATTTGAGCTTGGAGAGGCGTACGGCCGTTACGCACAGAGCAAATTGGGTGAACGCATCCAGATCGAGAAATGGCAGGATCTGTCTTTCGATAGACCGTTTGATATGGTCACGTGTTTCCATGTCGTCGAGCACCTGCGCGACCCGATCTCGGCGATGTCCAAGATGGTCGAGTGGTTAGCACCAGAAGGACTGGTCTACATCGGAGTCCCCGACATGGGGCAGAGACACCCGAGCAGGGGCTTCGGCGGACTGCACTTTGCTCACGTCTTGGGATTCAATCATCACAATCTCCTATTGGCCGCTCGCAAAGTTGGGTTGCGGCCCACGCGCACGATTGCGCCAACAGACATCATTTTTGAACGAGGCGTTGCCGGAGAGGCGGACCAAATCGCCGTGAGCGGTCATCGGCTCAGCCAAGAGATCTATGGAAACGGGAACGCCTATCGAAGCTATCTTCGCTATCAAGTCGGCAAGCTTGTGAAGCGATAACGCTATCACGAAGTTGCAACGGACGGATTCCGAGTCAAGACGTGAACATCACTCAGAATCGCCCAGTGAATCCCCCAGATGTTTGCCGCTGTTGATGCAATGAAGTCATGCACTCCCGATCGCGACATGGAGGTCGCAGATGTTTGCCCGATGTTCAATTCGATACAAGCTTCTGATCGGCGTGTCGCTGCTGTCCCTGATCGTTTGCGTCTTGTCAGTCAGTGGTTTGCTCGGCGTGAACTCGTACCGATGGCTGGCGCGGGCGGTCAGTCTCCGCGCGGCTGAATTGCCGCTTGCCGATGAGCTGACGCGCAGTGTTGCGGAACTTCGCATTACGTTCAGCCGGTTTCGTTCAGCTCATGACGTTGGCGACTCGCGAGTGCATAACGCCTTGGTTCATCATCAATTCGGTTATGATCTCGCCGACGTCAAGCAAGCATTGAAGAAGTACCGCGAGCAACTCGAACCCAACGGCACTGGGATCCGAGACAATCGGGAAGAATGGGACACGGTGACGAGTATTCAGCGGACGCTCGAGCGGATCGAGCACCTGAGCGAGGCCGACGATTGGATCCTCGAGACCTATCGTGATGACAACCTACGGGAGGAGTTGGATGGTCTGTATCAACTGGCCGGAACGCTGCCCGGACATCTCCAGAGCAGGATGCTGCAACTGAAAGGGAATGCCCGCGGCGAATACCACACGCTTCTCGGGTTGACCTGGACGACGAGCATCTTGTCGATCGGCATCCTGGGACTCTTGGTTCGGCTGTTCTACGACTGGGTCTTCCGGCCGCTGCGGGTGTTGATCACGGGCTCGCGGATCGTCGCGTCGGGCGAGTTCGACCATCGCATTCAGTTAAACTCACACGACGAGATGGCTGAGTTGGCGACGGCGCTGAACGATATGACGACCCGCTTTTGTGAGATTCGTGACGATCTTGATCAGCAAGTTCAACAGCGCACCAAAGAAGTCGTTCGCAGCGAGCAACTCGCAAGCGTCGGCTTTCTTGCCGCCGGAGTATCGCACGAGATCAATAACCCGCTGGCGATCATTGCCTGGTCCGCGGAAGCACTTGAGTCGCGTCTGCATGACATTATCTACAGCGACGACTTGAAACCGGACGACGAGCACGACCAAGAAATAACCGTTCTCAAGAACTACCTGCGCCGCATTCAGGACGAGGCGTTTCGCTGTAAGGGAATCACCGAGAAGCTGCTGGATTTCTCGCGGATTGGCGACGTCGATCATCAAGACACGGATTTGCGGGAGCTGACCAACGATGTCATCGAGATGGTCAGGCACATTGGCAGCTACAGAAACAAACAGATTGAGTTTCAATGCAGCGAACATGTTGTCGCCTGCGTGAATTCCCAAGAGATCAAGCAGGTCTTGCTGAATCTCCTGACGAACGCGCTCGACAGTCTCGACAAGGATGGCACAGTTACCGTCGAGTTAGGACTGCATCGCGGTCAGGCGAGATTGATCGTCCGCGACGACGGGTGCGGCATGACCAGCGACGTACTCGAACACCTCTTTGAACCTTTCTTCACGCGACGCCGCGATGGCCAAGGGACTGGCTTGGGGTTGTCGATCAGCTACCGGATCGTCATCGATCATGGCGGCAAGATCGAAGCCACGAGCCACGGTCCCGGCACCGGCTCGCAATTCTGCGTTTTTCTTCCCTTGGTCGGAACCAAACATGAAACCCAACAACAAAGACAATATCAAGTTGCGTAGTCAGCTCAAAGTTCTCTTCGCCGACGACGAGGAGCCGTTGCAAGAGTTGATGAAGAACGAGTTGCCTCGCATGGGGCACGTGGTGACGGTTTGCCCGGACGGCCTGACGGCCGCCGCGGCCTTGGAGAAGAACACTTACGACTGCATCCTGGTTGACCTCGACATGCCAGGCATGAACGGTATTGAAGTCATCACGCGGGCCAAGGAGCTGTCACCCAATACGGAAGCCGTCGTCCTGACGGGCAAGTCGTCACTCAACACCGCCGTGGCCGCGCTCCGGCAAGGGGCCTTTGATTATCTGACGAAACCTTGCAGGTTGGTCGAAGTCGAGGCGTTGCTCGAGCGAGTTGCCGAGAAGCGCGAACTCATGAAGAAGTGTGCAGCGTTACAACATCAGTTGCATCACGTGGAAGGCGATCGCAGCTTGATTGGCAGCGGGCGGGCGATGCAACAAGTACGCGATTCGATCAGCAAGGTCGCACCGACCGGATCGACGGTGCTGATCCTTGGCGAAACGGGATCAGGTAAAGAGCTGGTGGCACGCGCCGTCCACGAGCAGAGTCCACGCGCCACGAAGTCGTTCGTGGCGATCAATTGTGGAGCGCTCCCCGAATCGTTGATCGAAAGTGAATTGTTCGGGCATCGAAAGGGAGCCTTTACGGGAGCGGACGAGCATCGCGTCGGACTGTTCGAAGTCGCTCATGGCGGCACGTTGTTCCTGGACGAAATCGGCGAATTGCCGAAGGCGATGCAAGCCAAGTTGTTGCGAGTTCTTGAATCCGGCGAGATCCGGCGTGTCGGCGATAACGATTCGCTGAAAGTCGACGTGCGTGTCGTCTGCGCGACACACCGCGATCTCGAACAAATGGTCGAAGAGGACGAATTCCGCGAAGACTTGATGTATCGGATCAACACCTTTGAAATCACCTTGCCGCCACTCCGCCAACGGGTAAGCGACATTCCAGAACTCGCGAAACATCTCTATTGCCGATTTCGTCCCAACGCCAAGGCAGGCGACAATCTGTTTTCGCCAGACGCCATCGAAGCACTCACTTCGCACACGTGGCCAGGCAATGTCCGCGAACTAGCCAACGTCATCGAACATGCGACGATCGTGTGCGATGGTCTGCCGATCACCTCCGAGCATCTCCCCCGCCGATTCGGATCTCGTAGCGCTCGCACTGCCCCTTTCGGCCCGATGACGCTGCGCGATCTTGAAATGCAAGCCATCCACGAATCGCTGGATCGCCACGATGGCAACAAGCCGGCCGTCGCCGACGAGTTGGGTGTCAGTCTCAAGACACTCTACAACAAGCTGAATCAGGCCAGTTCGCTAGAGAAATCGGCATAAGTAGCCATCACGCTCCGCCGTGATGAGCCCTTCAAGTTGAGCTTGAACTGGCAACAGAGTTTCCGCTCGGGAGGCGGTTCGCAACAGGCTCATCACGGCGGAGCGTGATGGCTACTTTTGTTGCTCGAACTGGAAAGAACGCGGCGCACGCATTACACTGGGCGAGTCCTCTCCGCATAGAGGCTGTCCCCGATCCAGGCCCGGAACGAGTTTCACAAATCATGGCAAACCAAAAGCAAAACCGCCGTCGCTTCCTGCAAACTTCGGGGGCTGCCGCCGCGGCAGTCACCGTTCCTTACTTTTTCTCAACGCGAGCGATCGCCGACGATCAACAGGCCGAGTCGGCCAACGATCGACCGACGCTCGGTTGCATTGGCACCGGCAGCCGTTGGGGGTCCGTTGGGCCGTCGGCGATGAACTACGCGAATTGTGTCGCGGTTTGCGACGTCGATGCGAATCATGCCGCGAACGCCGCCAATGTCGTTCAAAAGCATCAACAGCAAAGTGGCAAGGCTCCCGATATCTACGAGGATTATCGCAAGGTTCTGGAGCGCAAAGATATCGACATTGTGACCATCGTCACGACCGACCACTGGCACAGCAAGATCGCCATCGAAGCGATGCAAGCCGGAAAAGATGTTTATTGCGAGAAGCCACTTACGTTGACCATCGAAGAAGGCAAGCTGATCGGCAAGGTGCAACAGGAAACCGGCCGCGTCTTCCAAGTCGGCACGCAGCAGCGCACGGAGATGGGACAGCGATTCCTGCATGCCATCGCCATGATTCGTGATGGACGTATTGGCGACGTGCAGAAAATCACTTGCGACATCGGGGGCGCGCCAATGAGCAGTGCGATCCCCGTCGCCGACGTCCCCTCGGGGTTGAATTGGGAGAAGTGGCTTGGACAAGCTCCCTTGGTGGACTATCGCTACGGTAAAGAGGGGAATCAACCGAAGACGCGGTGCCATTATGAGTTCCGCTGGTGGTACGAATACTCGGGCGGCAAGCTGACGGATTGGGGCGCGCATCACGTCGATATCGCTCAATGGGCGATCGGTCAAAACGGACCCGGCCAAGGCGTTGTAAGCGTCGAGCCGGTCGAGGTGCATCATCCCGTTGACTTCAAGGACGGCAGGCCGGTGCAAGACGACCGCTACAACACGGCCGACAAGTTTGTCATCAAGTGCATGTTCCCGGGCGGTGTCGAATTTAACATCGTGAGCAATTCGTCCGATGGTATCGGCATTTTGTTTGAAGGGACGAAGGGCCGCTTCCACGTCTCGCGCGGCAACACGAAAGGCAAGCCGTTCGAGGATCTCAAGGAAATGCCGCTCCCCGAAAACGCGATCGCCCAAGTCTATGGCGGCAAGCAGCCGACCAATCACATGGCGAACTTTATCGAGTGCGTCAAGACTCGCGAGTTGCCGATCTCCGACGTTCACACGCATCACCGTGCGTTGACGACTTGCCACCTGTCGAACATCGCGATTCGCTTGGGCCGCGCGCTGAAGTGGGACTCCCAAGCGGAACAGATCGTTGGCGACGACGATGCCAATGCTTGGCAAAGCCGCAAGCAACGCCCAGGCTACGAGATCAACGTCTAGTCCGATGCGTCTTCGGTCTGTTTGAAATCGGCGAGGCGAGCGGGGGACGTCAGTCCCCTGATCGTCCTCCCGTTGTTCGCGTAATCATCAGGGGACTGACGTCCCCCGCTCGCCAGGGGACCAAGATATGAGCGAAGAGGCTGGCGCGGTCGAAGTGCGACCTGTCGTTCCGGCGGAGCAAGCCGAAGTGCTGGCGCTGCTGAAACCATACGTCGATCAGAAGAAGCTGCTGCGGCGAACGATCGATGAGCTTGATACGCTGTTGCCCAACGGTTTCGTGGCAGTGTCGGGCGGGCGGGTCGTCGGCTTTGCTACGCTGGAGGTCTATTCGCGGAAGCTGGCCGAGGTTCGAGCTTTGGTCGTCGCCGACGACCACAAAGGAAAAGGCGTCGGACATAAGCTTGTCGAAGCGTGTCTCCAGCGGGCTCGCGAAAAGGATGTCATGGAGGTGATGGCCATCAGTTCGGCCGAGTCATTCTTTCTTTCCTGCGGCTTCGGCTTTACACTACCGGACGAGAAGAAGGCTTTCTTCTTGCAAACCGGTACACGACACTAACTCACACTCCGCTCCGGACTCGACACATCATTCAGGGAACTGCCGACATGAACTCGAAACTTTCGCGCCGTGAACTCCTCAAGACCACTTCTGCCGCCGCCATTGCCGTTCCGTACTTTGCGACGGGAAGTCACGCCATCGCCGACGAGTCCAAATCAGCGGAGAAGAACGATCGCCCGCTCCTTGGTGCGATCGGAGTTGGGGGCCAAGGTCGGCACGACAGTCGCCGTGCGAAGGAGTTCGGTGACTTCGTTGCGATTTGCGACGTGGATCAAGCTCACGCCGAGCAAGCCAACCAGGAGCTGGCTGGTGGCAAGGCGCAGCTGTACGGCGACTATCGCAAGCTGTTGGAGAGAAAAGACGTCGAAGCCGTGATCATCGCGACGCCTGACCATTGGCATACCAAGATCGCAATCGAAGCGATGCAAGCCGGCAAGGACGTCTACTGTGAAAAGCCGCTCACGTTGACGATCGAAGAGGGCAAGCAGATTTGCCAGGTTGCGAAGGCGACCAAGCGAGTTTTCCAAGTCGGCACGCAGCAACGCAGCGAGAACGGTGATATGTTCTTGAAGGCTGCCGCGATGTGCCAAGACGGGCGGCTCGGCAAAATCCAACGGGTGACTGCGATTATCGGTGGTGCCCCGGCGGGTGGCCCGTTTGCCGTATCGCCCGTGCCGTCAACGCTCGATTGGGACGCCTGGCAGGGCCAGGCTCAAGTCACGGACTTCATCAAAGAACGTTGTCACGGCAATTTCCGCTGGTGGTACGAATACTCGGGTGGCAAGATGACCGATTGGGGCGCTCATCATGTCGATATCGCTCACTGGGTGCTGGGAGCCTCGGACACCGGGCCGGTCAGCGTCGAAGGAACGGCGAGTCATCCGGTGCCGCTCAAGAACGGCTATCCGACGGAAACGAACAAGTACAACACGGCGACCGTGTTCACGGTGACTTGCAGGTTCGCCGACGGTGTCGAATTAATCGTCACCGACACGACCGCGGAACACGATAACGGCGTGCTGATTGAAGGGGCGTCGGGACGAATCTTCGTCAATCGCGGCAAACTCACCGGCAAGCCGGTCGAAGAACTCGCGGCGAATCCGCTGCCGGATGCACTGATCAACAAACTGTCCAAGGGCAAGAAGACCGGCAATCACATGCGGAACTTTATCGAATGCCTCAAGGACCGCGGCGAACCTATCTCCGACGTCTTCTCGCATCATCGCGCTCTCACGACTTGCCATCTCGCCAACATCGCGATTCGCTTGGGTCGGCGGCTGAACTGGAACCCCGAAACCGAGCAGTTCGTTGGCGACGACGCGGCCAACGCGTGGTTAAGCCGTGACCAACGGAAGGGCTTCGAGATTTTGGTATGATGGAATCGTTGATTATTCCGAGGTTTGGAAGTGAGTCGCATGGCTACGTCGATTACGAACGGCACGCACAATGAATTCTCCTTCGAGGGGATTCCGCCGCTTGAGCCGGGAGACCGCCTGACCCGCGCCGAGTTCGAACGCCGCTGGGAGGCGATGCCGAATCTCAAGCGAGCCGAGTTAATCGAGGGAGTTGTCTATATGGCTGCGGCAGTTAGATATCGACAACACGGTCGACCGAATCGTTGGATCACTCGTTTACTTGTCACGTATGAGAACCATACTCCCGGAGTTGCGGGTGCCGAAAACACAAGCGTCCGCATGGATCTCGATAACATGCCACAACCTGATTCGTTACTTCTGATCGAACCGCCTCACAGCAAAACAATTACGATCAGCGACGATGACTACCTCGAAGGCGCTCCTGAACTGATTGTTGAGATCGCGTCGAGCAGTACAAGTTATGACCTCGGCGTCAAGCTTCAGGCATACCTCCGCAATGGAGTCCCGGAGTATATCGTGTGGCGCGTGCTGGAGGGCGAGTTCGACTGGTTTGTCCTGCACGAAGGGGAATTCAAACGGCAGGTGATCGAGGACGAAGGTGTCGTGCGCAGTACCCAGTTTCCCGGTCTCTGGTTGGATACGCGAGCGTTGCTTAGCGGCAAGTTCGCCGACGCATTCGAGACGCTTGAACGCGGCCTGGCGACTCCAGAACACGAAGCGTTTGTCAAACAACTCAGTTCATCCTCGGCGTGAGTTGTCTTGGATGTCCTACTGGCAAGGCAAAGTAGCAATCGTCACCGGCGGATCAGCTGGGTTGGGGCTTGCCATCGCCGAGGCTCTGGGTGATCGTGGCGCTTCTGTGATGATTGCTGCACGTGATGGCGGCCGGCTTCACGAGGCAGTCGGACGCCTTCAACAAAAGGGGCACCGCGGAGCGGGTTTCGCGACCGATGTGACCGATGCCGAGCAAGTCGATTCGTTGATTGACAGAACGATCAGCGAGTTCGGGCGACTCGACATGCTCGTCAACAACGTCGGACGCTCCACGCGCGGGAACGTACTCGATACCGGTCCCGATGAATTTCGTGAGTTGTTGGAGTTGAACTTCCTGTCGGTCGTTCGATGTACGCAAGCCGCTGCCCCACACTTGATCGAATCCCGCGGTCACGTTGTAAACATCGGCTCGCTGGCGTCGAAGTCCGTCTCGAAATTCCTCGGTGCTTACCCCGCGAGCAAGTTTGCCGTCGCCGCATATTCACAGCAATTACGATTGGAGCTTCAGCCACAAGGTGTTCACGTGCTGTTGGTTTGTCCCGGTCCGATTGCTCGCGAAGACGCCGGTCAACGCTACGACGCCGAGACGCGCGATCTGCCGGATTCGGCGCGTCAACCGGGCGGCGGAGTCAAGCTCCGCGGCATCCCGCCCGATCGACTTGCCGCCAGGATTCTGCGGGCGTGCGAGCAACGGCGTCTCGAATTGATCGTTCCCGCGAGAGCCCGCTGGCTGTTCGCGATCTCGCAGCTGTGGCCGTCGCTCGGCGATCGCATTATCGCGAAGATGAATTCTTAACGTCCGTCGTTGGACCGGGCACTCGTCTGGCCCTATCATGACGGGCAACCGCCGTCAGTTATTCTCTTTCGCGAAGGCAACACTCATGCGTTTGCTTCGAACGGTTTTCTTTGCTTTCCTCGGTCTCGCCGCAACGCGTTTGGACGTACACGCTGCCGACGACGCGAGGCGACCGAACTTCGTCGTCATTTTCTGCGA
Source organism: Planctomycetota bacterium (assembly GCA_027622275.1). GTDB lineage: Bacteria > Planctomycetota > Planctomycetia > Pirellulales > Pirellulaceae. The sequence goes on from JAQBZB010000060.1 coordinate 12,454, forward strand.
TGACCTGGGCTATGGCGATTTGGCCTGCTTCGGGCATCCGACGATTGCGACGCCCAATTTGGACCGAATGGCGGCGGAGGGAATGAAGTTCACTCAGTTTTACTCGGCGGCTCCGGTTTGTACGCCGAGTCGCGCGGCGTTGATGACGGGACGCCTGCCGCTACGAAATGGCATGTGCAGCAACAAGCGACGCGTGCTGTTCCCGGATTCCAAGGGCGGCATTCCCGCCGCAGAGATCACGATCGCCGAGGCGCTCAAGGCCAGCGGCTACGCGACGGCTTGTGTCGGGAAGTGGCATCTGGGGCACTTGCCACAGTATTTGCCGACCAGCAATGGCTTCGATCACTACTTCGGCATTCCGTATTCCAACGACATGGATCGCGTGAACGATGGGCCGAAAGGACGTGAAGCATTTTGGAACCCGGAAGTCCGGTACTGGAATGTGCCGCTGATGCGAAATGAGGAAATCGTCGAACGGCCCGCGGACCAAACGACGATCACGCGGCGTTACACGGAGGAGGCGACGAAGTTCATTCGCGACAACAAGGATTCCCCCTTCTTTCTCTATCTGCCTCACAGCATGCCGCACGTGCCGCTGTTTCGTTCACCCGAGTTCGCCGACACGAGCCGACGTGGGCTGTTCGGTGACGTGATCGAAGAGATCGATGGGAGTGTCGGTCAAGTGCTCGAAACGCTGCGCGAGTTGCAACTCGATGACAACACGCTGGTGTTCTTCACCAGCGACAACGGGCCGTGGTTGATTTTTGATGAACAGGGAGGTTCGGCCGGTCTGCTTCGCGACGGGAAAGGAAGCACGTGGGAGGGCGGCATGCGCGAGCCGACGTTGGCTTGGTGGCCGGGTCAGATCCGACCGGGCAGCGTCAGTCGCGACGTCGCCAGCACGATGGACATTTTCGCCACGCTTCATGCTCTCGCCGGTATCGACTTGCCCGCCGACCGAGTCCTCGACAGCCATGATCTCACACCGGTCTTACAAGGCACCGGGCCGAGCAGTCGCGAGGCGTTGTTCTATTATCGTGCCTATCAGTTGATGGCGGTTCGCAGAGGCCCCTGGAAGGTGCATCTCATGACGCAAGATGCCTACGGACCTGGATCAAGGGAGCCGCAGAAGCACGATCCGCCTTTACTGTTCAACCTGGATCATGATCCGGGTGAGAAGCTGAACGTCGCGGACAAGAACAGCGCCGTGATTCAGATGCTTCTGGCGGAAATCGCCGCGCATCAGGCCACCCTCGTTCCGGCCGCCTCGGAGCTGGAGTTTTAGACGAAAAGAGCGTTTGCCGATCTCGGATTATTCATGAACTCGGTGGCGATCGTTGCCAGCTATTTGGCAACAGGAGGTTGAAGCTACCTTGCCCAAAACACCGCGCAAAAGTAACCCGACGCGTAAGCGAGGAGACACGTTGGCCTTCCTCGCTTACGCGTCGCGTTACGAATAATCCGCGCTATTGCATTCTGTCGTGAAATGGGGTGCCAAAGAGTTTTTACTGCAAAAACAGTTGCGGTGGCGGCTCCGGTGGGATATGTTACTTGGTTAGTTCGAGTTGGCGAGTTCTCTATGGTTTCGCCCTGGTTGGTTGATTCCGTCGTGCATGTTGCGTTATGTGCGCTCGTTTTTTGGTTTCTGATAGAGATAAATTGCCGTTCGGCTCGTCTCTTCGGTTGATCTGCCAAACCATCCATTCGTGACGGTGATAAGCTTGAATGAGTGCGCTGAACAACTCCACGGAAGGTCGCTCTTTATCAAAGTAAGTCATTCGCAATGGCATAGGTGTTCGGAAAGTTGTATCCTCGGTATTTTCCAGTCCTCATTTTTTGGAGTAACGACTATGTCTCGGCCCCGAAATAGAGCAGGCTTCACGCTTGTTGAACTGCTCGTGGTGATTGCCATCATCGGTATCTTGGTAGCTTTACTGCTCCCTGCCGTACAGGCAGCGCGTGAAGCCGCGCGGCGCATGCAATGCAGCAACAATCTGAAGCAGATTGGATTGGCCCTGCACAATTATCACGACACCTATCAGACAATGCCGTCTGGTTACTTGGTTAAGCGCACGAGTGCGACCGTCTGCTTGCCCAACGAGAATAGCTGGAGCTGGGGTGCCTTGATTCTCCCATTCATCGAACAGTCGTCTCTGCACGACCAGTTGAATGTGGGAAACATATCGCTTGCTCAGGCCGGTGCCAACGTAACATTGCTGGCGCAGATGGAACTGTCGATGGCTGCCTTTCGCTGCCCATCGGACACAGGGCCGGAAGTCAACAATAACAATATGAAGCGGTTCAACCCATGGAATAATCCTGCTGGCTGGACGATGGCGACCTCCAACTATGTTGGCAACAACACGTCCTGGGACTTGCGATGGGACGGTAACGTCGATCGCACACAGGGGATTTTTGTGCAGGACCAGGGGACCGCGTTCCGAGATGTCCTCGACGGGACCACCAATGTTATCGCGGTCGGCGAGCGTCGCTGGCGAACCAAGAATTCTGGTGGCATCCAGACAATTCAAGCCGCTATCGTGTTTGGGGTCACAACCGGCGCAACGACATGCGACGAAGGTAGCAACAATCGCCTGTCAGCGGTATTAGCGATGGGACGCCCTAGGATCAATCGGAACTCGATCGTGAATACCGACAGACAGCGTTGGGGCTATTCCAGCCAACATCCGGGCGGATCGATGTTCACCATGTGCGACGCCAGCGTGCAATTTATTGCGGAGATGATCGAGGGTGACTTTGGGGCCGACCAGGAACTCGTCGACAGCACCTTCGCCACGCTGACGACTTGGGAAGCGCTTCTGGCGAGGCAGGACGGCACAGCGGTTCAGCTTCCGTAGTTGAGTTTTCGATGGCTGCGGCTGTTCCGAAGGGACAGCCGTTTGGCCGACCATCACACTGTCGAGTCACAACAAACGCGGCGGGATCAGTCGATCTCGCTGCGTTTTTTCATTCTGATTGAGCGGACTCCGTGACTATCGTGGCATCGCCACGGCCATGCTTTCGAGGAGCAAATGAGAGTTTCGAGAAAATCTCCGCAAGATAGGGTTTATTTTCCATTTACAGTTGTGTTAAGTTGGACGCATGCGTTTCGCCGTCTTGCCAGCTCTGGCCTGCTTTACAGTCACGTCATCCAGCTGGCAGAGATTCGCTTCTAGCAATCAATTCTGTTCGATTCTCATTTGTTGAAGGAGTTGACTTCCCATGAATTTGTTGTTCCGTCTTTTGGTGTTAACGGTTCTACTTGCCTCGCCAGCTCTGTTTGTCGGCTGCGCCGCATCCAAAATCACGAGCGATGAGATTCCGACGGATATTGGCGACGTAGGCGAAGACGAAGGTGCAGACGCCAATCCGCCCGAAGGTCGGTAGAGATCACGAAGACCTATTGCGTAGTCGGTGCTTTGAGTGATCCCGTGCATCCGGATCTGACATCTAGCGACACAGTATCCTGAACACACTTGTTGATGCGAACCGCGAGGAGTGGGCGATTCCCTGCTCCTCGCTTCATGTTGCACGGGCATGGCACCTTGCGGGCGGCAGCTCAATTCGCCACGATTACACCCGGCTTGAATTCATTCCCCCCCTGAAACGCATCAAGATGTCCGCATTCCCAAAAACTGAAAAGATCCGGTACGAAGGCCCTCAGTCGAAGAATCCGCTGGCCTTTCGTTGGTATGACGAAGACGAAGTGATCGAAGGCCGCTCGATGAAGGAGCATCTGCGTTTCTCGGTCACGTACTGGCATACGTTCCGGGGGACTGGGAGCGATCCGTTTGGGGCGGGGACGATGGTCCGGCCTTGGGAGGATGGGACGGATTCGGTTGCGAATGCGTGTAACCGGGCTCGCGTGGCGTTCGAGTTCATCGAGAAAATCGGAGCGCCGTACTACGCGTTCCATGATCGCGATGTGGCTCCCGAAGGCGCGACGTTGGCCGAGAGCAATAGGAACCTGGATGCCGTCGTGGCTGTCTTGAAGGAGGAGCAGGAGCGGACCGGCATCAAGTTGTTGTGGGGCACGGCCAATATGTTCAGCAACCCGCGGTTCATGCACGGGGCCTCGACCAGCTGTAACGCGGATGCCTTTGTTTATGCGGCAGCTCAAGTGAAGAAGGCGCTCGAAGTTACCAAGGATCTGGGCGGCGAGAACTATGTTTTTTGGGGAGGCCGCGAAGGGTATCAGTGCCATTACAACACGGACATGAAACGCGAACTGGATCATCTCGGCCAGTTCTTCCACATGGCCGTCGACTATGCAAACGAGATCGGTTTCGACGGCACGTTTCTTATTGAGCCCAAGCCGAAGGAGCCGACCAAGCACCAATACGACAGCGATGCCGCGGCTTGTATCAACTTCCTCCGAGCGTACGGTTTGACCGAGCGGTTCAAGTTGAATATCGAGACGAACCACGCCACGCTCGCCGGTCACACGATGATGCACGAGCTGGATTACGCCGGGCATCAAGATTTACTGGGCTCGATCGATGCCAATACGGGCGACCTGATGTTGGGTTGGGACACCGATCAGTTCCCGACCGACTACTATCTCACCACACAGATCATGCTGATGCTGCTCAAGTACGGCGGTGTCGCCCCCGGCGGTGTCAACTTCGATGCCAAGGTGCGGCGCGAGAGCTTCGAGCCGATCGATCTGTTTCACGCCCACGTGGGCGGCATGGACGCGTTTGCTCGCGGCTTGAAAATCGCCGCCGCGATTCGGGCGGACGGTGAACTTGCCGGCTTCGTGAAGCAACGCTACGGCAGTTGGGACACCGGCATCGGTGCGCAAATCGAATCCGGCAAGGCGGACTTCAAGTCGCTGGAAGCCTACATGCTGAAAAAAGGCGAAGTCTCGCCGAATCAGAGCGGCCGACAAGAGATGCTCGAGCATCTGATCAACCGGTATCTGTAAACGTACGTGGCCGTTCGCTCCGCGAACGGACGCATTTTCGCGGAGCGAAAAGCCACGTACCCGCCGAGTCACTTGATCTTGCGCCATAAGCAGCGGATAATCACGCCGAGTGGATTCCGGTCTGTCTGTCAATTGGTTTCTGTGTAGCGAGTACTCGAAGGAGCAAAGACATGCGAGCGAAGTTTTTATTGAGTTGTGCGGTCCTCGTCGCGATGACGGCTGTATCCACCGTTCAGGCAGCGGATTGGGGATTGAAGAAGGGGAACGCCGATTTGAAGTCGGCTGGTCCTTTGGCCTTCGGGCCCGATGGAATTCTGTTGGTCGGCGATACGAAGGCCGCGACGGTCTTTGCGATCGATACCGGCGACGCTTCCGGCGAGCCGGGGAAAGTCAGCTTCAACATCAAGGGACTGAACGAGAAAGTCGCCGATGCCGTTGGAGCCGGTTCCCAGAGCGTCACGATCAACGATGTGGTCGTGAATCCGGCGAGCGGGAATGTGTATATCTCGGCGAGTGCGAACGGAAAGGCCGCGCTCGTGCGCGTTGATGGTTCCGGCAAACTGAGCCAAGTCAAGTTGGAAGGTGTCGGCGTCGCGAAAGTCGCGCTGCCAAACGCTCCCGAAGATAAGGTCCAAGGTCGCGGCAATCCGCGCGACGATTCGATCACCGATTTGGCTTACAGCGATGGCAAAGTCTTGGTTTCGGGCGTATCGCCGAATCCCGCTGGCGGACGACCGCTGTCGACCGTGCGTGAGCTTGCGTTCCCGCTGACGTCCGCCGACACGGGTGTCAACGTCGAGATTTATCACGGCGCACACGGTGGCTTGGAAAACTATTCCACAGTACGAACCTTCGTGCCATTCAATGTCGACGGCAAGCCAATCGTGCTGGCGGGCTTCACCTGCACTCCGTTGGTTCGCTTTGATGTCAAGAGCTTGAAGTCCGACAAGCCGGTTCGCGGCACGACGGTCGCCGAGCTGGGCAATCGCAATCGTCCCTACGACATGATCGTCTACGAGAAGGACGGCGAGAGCTGGTTGCTGATGGCCAATAGCGCTCGTGGCGTGATGAAGATCAGCACGAAAGACATCGGCCGCAGCGAAGGCATCACCGAGCCGGTGAAAGGTGGCGGCGTCGCCGGTCAGAAGTACGAGACGATCGAAGAACTGAAAGGCGTCGTCCAGCTCGATCGGTTGAACGATGGCCAGGCGATCATCGTTGTCCAGAATGAAGGCGGAGCGCAGGACTTGGCGACCATCGAGTTGCCGTAGTCCAATCGCGTTTTCAAGTATTCACAATAGCCCGGCGTCTTGAGATTTATCGAGACGTCGGGCTTTCTTTGCTGGAACTGCCGCATGAATTCGATGACGCGTCAGCGCGCCTCATTCTCGATGCAGTAAAGATGGTTCGCCGTGCGCAGGAACAACTGGTTCCCGACGATCGCCGGCGAGGCATCAATGGGTTCCGCGAGGTTGTTGATTGCCAGGACTTCAAGGTCGCTACCGTGGCGGATCACAACCGTCGTACCGTTGCGGTCGGTAAAGTAGATGAGCCCGTTGGCCGCGACCGGCGAAGCGTAGACGTTCTTGAGTTCTGGCAACCGCTGTCGTTCGAAGATCGGCTTGCCCGTGCGAATGTCCAGGCACGTGAGGATGCCTGTGTTGCTGCCGGTGAAGTAGATGTGGTCGTCAACGATGATCGGCGACGGAACGTAAGGCGTTCCCTGGCGATGGTGCCAGAGCACATGATCGGTGCCAGTGATGTCTCCCGTCGCGCTCAGCGGGATGGCCAGAGCGGCTGAACTGCGGTAGCCGCTCATACAGAAGACCGTCCCGCCCGCCAAGATCGGTGACGGGATCGCGTTGACCGACTGGCCCCCGCATTCCCAGATCACGTCGCCTGTCGCGAGGTCGTAGCTGCGCACACGATTCGTCCCGTTGGCGATGACTTGCGTGCGGCCAGCGTGTTCGACGATCAAAGGCGTCGCCCACGAAGTCGGCTCGTCGCGATCGGCTTTCCATTTTGTCTCGCCGGTCGCCGCGTCGAGTACCTCAATGAAGGATTGATCCTCGTGGTCCCAGTTGATGACTAGTGAATCGCCGTACACAACCGGCGACGTTGCCTCGCCCCAGCCGTACCGCGTTCGCATCTCGCCAAGATCACGAGTCCAGAGCAATTGGCCACCGAGGTCGTAACAGTAAATTCCGCGCGAGCCGAACGAAACATACAGCCGTCGGCCGTCCGTGGTCGGTGAAGCGGAAGCATAGGTGTTGGTGTTGTGCTTGCCTTCGTGAGGCACTTGTTCGCAGGCGACCTGACGCCAGAGCTGCTTGCCCGTGCGGCGATCGAAACTGAGTACAAGGAATTGGTAGTAGACGGCGGGTGGCTGCGTTTTCGCCTCTTCGTCAGCTCGAGGCGTCGTCGTCGCGACACGATCTGTCGCTAGGGCAGCCACGACGAACATCTGATCCTCCCAGACGATCGGCGTTGCGCTCCCTTCGCCGGGAATTGGCGTCTTCCATTTGACGTTCTTCGATAGGCTCCACTCCATCGGCGGATCGCAGTTCCTGGCGACCCCATCCGCTTGTGGCCCGCGCCATTGCGGCCAATGAAGGTTCAGAGGCGACACCACCTCCTCTGCCGACACGCCGGGGATGAACGCGATCGTAGTTAAGAGCACTATGCAGGCGTGCTGAATGAAGCGAGTCCGAAACGGCATGAGATGACTCCGGGTGCGAAGACGGCTAGTGCAAGGATGCCTGATGATAACATGAGCTGCAAAAAACTGGGAAGTTGCACCGCTTCAGTTATACTGTCGTTCCGGCAATCGTAAGACGCCGCTGAAGTTCTAATCAATCCGCTACGAATCAATCCACGTTGCACATCGCGAGGCAAACTCATGAGTTCTCAAACGCCAGAAACGCCCGCACCCCATCTTGGACGCCGCGAGTTGCTTTCCTACACCGCTGCCTTCGGAGCGGCTTTTATGGCTCGACAGGGATTGGCGGCACCCGATGACGTGCCTTCAGCATCCAAGCAATCGTTAACGAGCCACGCGCCGAAACGTTACGACATGAAAAAGTCGATCAACCTGTGGGCATTCCCTTATCCGGATCGGATGAACCTGACACAGTGCTTGCAACTGGCCAAGGATGCCGGCTTCGATGGAATCGAATTGAACTACGATCTCGTCAACGATCTCTCGCCGAATTCGGGCACCAAGGAGTTTCATGACATCCGCCGCGAAGCTGAGCGAATTGGGATCGCGATCAGCGGTGTCTGTTCGTTTCTTTTCTGGCCTTATCCGCTCACCAGTAACGATCCGGCGGAACGCGAACGCGGCATGGAACTCGCTTCCAAGATGACGCAGGCGGCGCACGATCTGGGCACCGAGAATTTGCTCGTCGTGCCGGGTGCCGTACACATGCCGTGGCGCGAGGATCACGATCCGACGCCCAACGACGTCTGCGATCGGCGGGCTCGCGAAGCGATCGGCCAGCTGCTTCCGCAAGCGGAGAAACTCAAAGTCCACTTGAACATCGAGAACATCTTTTTCAACGGCTTCCTGCTGTCACCGGGCGACATGATCGATTTCGTCGACAGCTTCGGGAGCGAATACGTCAAGGTTCACTTCGATACCGGCAACATCATGGAGTATCAATTCCCCGAGCACTGGATTCCGATCCTGGGCCAGCGGATCAAGAACGTTCATCTCAAGGAATTCACGAAGAAGGGGACCGACCATTCGCTGCAAGCCTTCCGGCCGCTGCTGGACGGAACGACGAATTGGCCGGCTGTCGTCGAAGCGTTCGCGGAGGTTGGATACGGCGAATACCTGACCTTCGAGTACTTCCATCCCTACCAGCACTATCCGGAAGCACTGGTCTATCAAACGTCCGACTCGCTGGATCGGATGCTCGGAAGAAAATGACGAAGTCCGAAATACCCAAGGACGAGGAGGAAATGACGAAGACCGAAATACCCAATGACGAAAGCAAGATTCGGAATTCGTCATTCCTTAGTCATTGGGTATTTCGTCATTCGTCATTTCCTTAACCATTGCTTGCCGATTTGATAGTAAATCTCGGCGGCCGTCTTCAGTTGCTCGATGGCGAGCCATTCGTCTTTCGTATGCGCTTGCTCGATCGAGCCGGGTCCAAAGACGATTGTCGGGCAATTGATCGCGTCAAACGCCGGCGCGTCCGTCCCATAAGGAACGCCGATCAATTCGCCGGGCGAACCATAGCCTGATGCGATGCGGCTGACCGCTGCCGCTAGTTCTTGATTGTGATCGTCCGCGAGTCCGCCCTTGGCGATGAACGGATCCTCGTGAGTGATTGGGACCGACTTGTCGAGCTTCGCCGCCAGATAGTCAATCACATGCTGCCGAGCCGCCACGGGATCTTCGCCTGGCAAGACGCGTCGATCGACTTCGATCACGCAGGCATCAGGAACCGTGTTCACACTGATCCCGCCGGTGATGATGCCCACGCTGAGCGTCGGACCGCCAAGCAATCGATGCGCGCCTAGCGTCGGTGCAACGTCACGCGCGTACTCTTCGAGGTGCTGCAGCACGCGAGCCATGTGATAGATCGCGTTGTCGCCGAGATGGGGGTTCGAGCTGTGACATGCGCGACCGCCGGTGTGGATTCGCCAGCGAGCGACTCCTTTGTGGGCGACGACGATGTTCAGCAACGTTGGCTCCGCAACGATGACGGCGTCTGGCTTGCGTGGAACGAGTGGGCTGCCGCCACGCTCCCAAAGCGACGCCATGTCGCTGGCACCGCTGAAGCCGTGTTCTTCGTTGACTGAACACGCCATGATGATCGTTGGCATCCCGGCTGGCCGATCGGCGGCTAGTCTCGATACGGCAGTCAACATGGCGGCCATGCCCCCTTTAATGTCACACGATCCGCGACCGTAGACTCGGCCATCGCGAACGGTCGGCTCCCAAGGTGAGATCGTCATGCCGTTGACGGGGACCGTGTCTTGATGAGCCTCGAAGACGAGCAGCTGATCGCCGGCATGCTGATCACTGGCATCCAGTCGCGCCACGATATTGCTTCGTTTGGGCGCAACCTGCTGTCGCTCGAACGGAAGCCCCAGCCCCCGGAAGATTCCTTCCAGCAGATCCGTCATACGATATTCGTAGAATTCATCACCCGTATCATCCCGTCCCATCGGATTCACACTCGGAGTGGCGACGAGACTGCACAGTATTTCGACCACATCTAATGTTTCAACGCCATCCAACGCCATCTTCGGCTCCTTAATAGCAGGTGCAAGTGTTGAGAATATCGAGGGTATTGTAGCGGGAGTGGGTTGCGGTTGCGTTCGCCGCTGCGGAGGACAAGAATTTTTCTGATAATTCAGAGAAATAAGTTGCAAGTTGTACAGTTGGTAGTTAAATGTATACCCTGCGAGGTGGGAGCAATCTTGCCTCGCGACAAGGCCTCCGTAAGCATCTGCCCCGCTTACGGAGGTCGCTTTTGTTTCGAAGGCGGTCTGGCCGCCGCGACGGCAGCATCGAACGGTGAAATTGCAGTGCCTTGACCACGTTTCTAAGCAGCGATACGATGCTGCTTAATCGGCTACGGGTAATGGCTGATTTTTTATTTGACAGACTTTGTGACAAGATTCACAAAGTTTGCGGTTTCTGTATTAATTTCAATCATCTCAAGAGGTTATGGACAACCTTCTCGTCCCACTTCTGCTCTTCGCTGCCTGTGCGACCCTCCTATCGGTAGGTGTGCTGACACTGAGCTGCCTGCTTGGCCCGAAGAAGACGGGGCGCGTCAAGGAGATGCCGTACGAAAGCGGCATGGACCCGATTCATGACGCGCGGCGACGGTTTGACGTCCGCTTCCATTTAGTCGCGATCGCGTTCTTGCTGTTCGACGTCGAGTTGCTGTTTCTGTATCCGTGGGCCGTCGCGAATAAGAACCCGGATGGTTTGCGGAGCATTGCCAAGGTAGCTCCTGATTTCAGTCCGACGGTCGTGTTCGCCGAAGTGATGTTCTTCATCGTTCTGCTGACCGTCGGTTTTGCCTATGCGTGGCGGAAAGGCGTGTTTCGATGGCGATAGAACTGCCGGAAAACGTTGTTGTCAGCAAGTTGGATTCACTGGCAAGCTGGTGTCGTAAGAACAGCCTTTGGCCGATGCCTTTCGCGACGGCTTGTTGCGGGATCGAGTTGATGGCGACTGGCGCGAGCCGCCACGATCTGGCGCGATTCGGTGCGGAAGTGTTTCGATTCAGCCCTCGTCAGTGCGACCTGATGATTGTTGCCGGGCGAGTCGTCATGAAGATGCTGCCAGTGTTGCAGCGAATCTGGCAGCAGATGCACGAGCCGAAGTGGTGTATCTCGATGGGAGCCTGTGCATCGACGGGCGGAGTCTTCGATACGTACTCGGTGGTGCAGGGCATCGATCGTTTTATTCCCGTCGACATGTACGTGCCCGGATGTCCTCCTCGGCCCGAACAGCTGATTCAGGCGATCATTGACTTGCAAGACAAGATCCAAGCCGAAGGCACGATCGAGGGCCGCGAGTTCAATACGTTTGCTCGCCAGCAGCGTAAGCGAGCGTTGATGGAATTGCCGATCATCGGCGGACCGCAGATCATCATGCCGCCACGACAGGGAGTGAACTGAATATGTCGACTCTGTCGGAGGTTGTAGCGGCTCTCAAGGATCGCTTCGCGGAAGTCACTGACAGCGAGTTTCGCGGTCAGACTCGCGTGGTCGTCCAGCAATCGCAGTGCTTTGACGCGTTGAGTTGCCTCAAGAATGAGTACGGGTTTGACATGCTGGTCGACGTGACGTGTGTCGACTATTTGAACTTCCGTGATGCGACCGATCGCTTTGGTTTGGTGTATGTGCTTGCGGGCACGGAGAGCAACCTGCAATTGACCGTTCGCGTGATGTTAAACGAGCCTGACTTAACGGTCCCCTCGGTCGTGCCTCTGTGGGAAGGTGCGAACTGGATGGAGCGTGAGGTGTGGGACATGTTCGGGATTCGCTTCGAAGGACATCCCGATTTGCGGCGGATCTTGTTGCCGGAAGAGTTCGCGGCCCATCCGTTGCGCAAGGACTATCCGCTGCAAGGACGCGGCGAACGACATAATTTCCCGGTACTGACTCGCGCGGAAGCTTAATCAACACCTGGACGTACATGACCACCGCAACTCGAACAATCGGCTCCGCATCCGCTCGCGAGGAAGACTATCTGTGGACGCTGAACTTCGGTCCGCAGCATCCCGCGACACATACGACGCTGCGAATCGTGTTGAAGTTGGATGGCGAGCGAGTCGTCGATGCCGTTCCCGACATCGGCTATTTGCATTCAGGCTTCGAGAAGCTCGGCGAGCATCTGGATTACAACCAGTACGTCACCGTCACCGACCGGATGAACTACATCTCGCCGATGGCGAACAATGTGGCTTGGCATCATGCGGTGGAAACGCTGCTCGGCATCGAGTTGACGCCACGCTGCAAATACATTCGCGTGCTCATCTCCGAATTGGCACGGATCAGCGACCACTTGCTCAGCACCGGCGCGATGGGGCTCGATACGGGCGCATTCACATTCTTTTTGTACGCCTTCTATCAGCGTGAGAAGATCTACGACATCTTCGAGACGCTGTGCGGCGCGCGATTCACGAACAGCTACACACGCGTCGGCGGCGTGATGCACGACATTACGCCCCTGGTGGTCGAGAAGATTCGTGCGTTTATCAAGGACTTCCCCAAGACGCTCGAAGACATGGAAAAGTTGCTGAATCGCAATCGCATCTTCGTCGATCGGACAACAGACGTTGGCGTGCTGACGAAGGAAGAAGCGATCAACCGCAGTTGCACCGGACCCATTGCGCGGGCCAGCGGCGTGACGCGTGATGTGCGGAAGGACCAGCCGTATCTCGGATACGAGGACTTTGATTTTCAAGTTTGTTGCGCCAAGGCCGGCGATTGTTTTGCCCGCTACTACGTCCGCATGGCCGAGATGCGCGAGAGCTTGAAGATCCTCGCCCAGGCCGTCGAGAACATTCCGGCGGGGCCCGCGAATATCGGTGTCGACGAGCGAACGGCATTGCCGACCAAGCAGCAGGTGTATCAGACGATCGAAGGCACGATCACGCACTTCGAGTTGGTGATGGCGAACCGCGGTTTCGAAGTGCCTTGCGAAGAAGTGTATGCCGCGAATGAAACCGGCAACGGCGAGCTTGGTTTCTACATCGCAGGCGACGGCAGCAACGTGGCTTATCGCGCCCGCTGCCGTCCGCCGTCCTTTATTCACTTCGCCGTGTTCCCGCATTTGATTCGCGGGCATACGCTCAGCGATCTTGTGGCGGTGTTAGGCAGCCTGAATATCATCGCCGCTGAACTAGACAGATGAGCGTTGGTTTCAATGACCAATGACCAATGACGAATGACCAATGACGAATGAAAGAATCCTGACTGACGAGATGGTCGCCGAGATCACGGCGTACTTTCCTCGCTATCCGTCCCGGCAGGCGGTGACGTTGCCCGCACTGCATATCGTCAACGAGCGTTTGCGCCACGTGCCGTTGCAAGCGGTGGTGGAAGTGGCCGAGTTGTTGGACCTGAGTCCCGCGCAGGTCCAGGACACGCTGACGTTCTACGGATTCTTCAAGCAGGACGAGCCGCATGGTCGCGTTCGTGCATGGGTCTGTCGATCGATCAGCTGTCATCTTCGGGGTGCCGACGAACTGTTCGAGCATATATGTCATAAGGCCGGCGTCGAACCGGGCGGCACGACGGCCGACGGCGCGTTGACATTAGAGTTCGGCGAGTGCCTTGGTGCGTGTGAGTTTGCACCGTGCGTTCTGGCGAACGAAACTTTGCATAAGTGTGTGACGAACGAACAGGCCGACGCGTTTGTCGAGTCGTTAAAGTAAAGGTGCCGTTGTGGCCGAGTTTGAGCCAGTCTTACTTGCGAACATCCATCAAGAGGACAGTCACACGCTGCGCGCGTACGAGTCCACCGGCGGCTATGCGGGGCTGAAGAAAGTGCTCGGCGGAATGTCGGCCGACGGCGTGAAGGAGCTTGTAAAAGCGAGCGGGCTGCGCGGCCGGGGCGGCGCGGGTTTTCCGACCGGTTTGAAATGGACGTTCCTGCCCAAAGATCACCCAGGGCCGATCTACTTTTGTTTGAACGCCGACGAAAGCGAACCCGGCACTTTCAATAACCGCATCTTAATGGAAGAAGATCCCCATCAGGTGATCGAAGGTCTGATCATCAGCTGCTTCGCAACGGCGGCGTCGACGGCTTATTTCTATATGCGATACGAGTATCCGCTGGCTTGGAAGCGGGTCCAGGCGGCGGTGGATGAATGCTACGCGGCTGGTTATCTCGGCAAAGACATTCTCGGCAGCGGCTACTCGCTGGACATCTTTTTGCATCGCGGGGCCGCGGCGTATATCTGCGGCGAAGAGACGGGCTTGATCGAAAGTCTAGAAGGCCGGCGGGCCTGGCCACGGATCAAACCGCCGTTCCCGGCCGTCGAGGGCGCATTCCGCAAGCCGACGGTTGTCAACAACGTCGAGACCGCCGCGTGTGTGAAGCAAATTGTGGATCGCGGTGCCGGCTGGTTCCGCTCGATCGGCGTCCCGCCGGATCCGAACAACCCGCGCGATCCCGGCAGCTTCGGGCCGAAACTGTATTGCCTGAGCGGACACATCGAGAAGCCGGGCTGCTATGAAGCTCCGCTCGGCATCACGGTCAATGAGTTGATCGATAACTACGGCGGCGGCGTCTGGAGGGGGCGCAAAGCCAAGGCGGCAATTCCGGGCGGCATCAGCATGGGTCTGCTGACCGCCGACGAGTTCGATTGCCCGCTGGATTTCGCTGGCCCCGGCAAGTACGGCTGTCTGGGACTTGGCACGGCCGCCGTGGTCGTTATCGATGAAACGGTGCCGATGGTTGACTTCCTTCATAACAGCTGCCAGTTCTTCTCGCACGAGAGTTGCGGTCAATGCACGCCCTGTCGCGAAGGAACCTCGTGGGCATTGAAAATGATGAATCGCATCAAGGCCGGCAAAGGCCGCTTGAAGGATCTCGATCTGTTGCTGGAGATCGCCGACAACATCGGCATCATCCCCGGCACAACGATCTGCGGGTTAGCGGATGGCGCGGCTTGGCCGATGAAGAACGCGATCCGCAAGTTTCGCGGCGAGTTTGAAGAGTACATCAAACGAACGAATCCGGACGGGTATATGGAAACCAATCCTGTGCCCGTGTTGGAGATTATTGGAGCGCATTGAATTGCCGATTTGCGATTTTCAATTTGCGATTGGGCATCCTGTAACAATCAATCGCAAATCACAAATCACAAATCACAAATTACCATCATGGCCACAGTCATCGTCGACGGAAAAGAGATCGAACTAGCCGCTGGCGAACGCCTGAATGGCATCCAAGTCGCTGCGCGAGCGGGGGCGGATGTTCCGCATTACTGTTGGCACCCTGGGCTGACCGTGGTGGCCAGCTGTCGCATGTGTCTGGTCGAGACCGGTCGCCGTGATCCAGCGACTGGCGAGGTGACGATGTTTCCCAAGCTGGTGCCTGGCTGTCAGACGCCAGCCACTGACGGAACCGTCTTCATCACGAAGAGCGACAAGGTCACAGCCGCTCGCGCGATGGTCGAAGAGGATTTGCTGATTCGGCATCCGATTGATTGTCCGATCTGCGACAAGGCTGGGGAGTGTTCGCTGCAAGACTATCACTTCGAGCACGGTCGCGAGGAGCGCCGAGCCGATTTGAAGCCCTTCACCAGCCGCCGCCGGGAACTGGGCGACACGGTCACGCTGTTTGTCGACCGCTGTGTCATGTGTACGCGTTGCGTCCGCTTCAGCCGCGAGATCAGCGGCGATGCCGAATTGATGGTCGTGAATCGCGGTGCTCACGAAGAGATCGATGTCTTTCCGGGATTCCCGCTTGATAACAAGCTGTCTGGCAACGTCGTCGATCTTTGTCCGGTCGGCGCGTTGGGCGATCGCGACTTCCTGTACAAGCAGCGTGTCTGGTTCATGAAAAGCCACGACAATGTTTGTGTCGGCTGTTCGACCGGCTGCTCGATCAAGGTGGAGGAGAATCAAGACAAGGTCTATCGTTTGAAGCCCCGCGAGAATCCGCACGTCAATCAATGGTGGATGTGCGACGAGGGCCGGTACGGCTGGAAGCACGTCCACGATCCGGCGCGTGTGACGCTGCCGCGTCGTGCTGGGAAAGACGGTTACGAGAACGTCGAGTGGTCAACGCTTCCCGCCGAACTCGATGCCAAGCTCTCGGCGAGCAAACGTATCGCCGCCGTCTTGTCACCGCACTTGACGGTCGAGGAAGCCTATCAGTTAGCCAAGTACGTGCGTGGGATCGACGAGCAAGCCTTATTGGTGCTCGGGCCGGTACCGACCGCAGGTGAAGACGAATGTTTCCCGAGCGGCTTCACGATTCGTGCCGAGAAATGCCCGAACCGCCGCGGCGTGGAAGAGGTCATCGTTGGTCTCGCCAAGGAGCTGGTTACGTGGGACGACTTCCTGGAACGATTGAGCGACGAGTCGATCGACGCGGTCTGGGTGACGGGCGGTTACAAGACCGCTTGGAACGACAACCCTGCCGCGCAAAAGCTCTCGTCTGTTCCGCTGCTGATTGTTCAAGATGCGATTGCGTCGCCGTTGTGGGAAATTGCGACGTATCAGTTGCCCGGCGCGACGTTCGCGGAACGCGACGGTTCCTACGTCAATCACGCGGATCGCTTGCAGTCGTTCAAATGGGCGGTGCGGCCGCCGGCGGGCGTGACGACCGAAGGACAGCTCTACTGGCGTCTATTGAAATCGCGAGGACTCTACAACTCGCGGGCCGTTCTTGACGATTTGACTCGCGAGTTGCTCTACTTCAGCGCGGCCGCTGGAGTCGAATGCGAGTACGGGATCGATTTGAAGGTGAACCAATTGGCTTCGGTATGAACATGCTGCGAGATCCAAAACCACGGCCGAACCACCGGAAATACATTGACATCTTGCGCCGGATGACACCGCAGGAGCGGATAGACACGGCAATCGAGTTGACGGAAAACGCCCGCTACCTGTTTCGTGTCGGGTTGCGCGAGCGACATCCCAATCTGTCTGACGAGGAGCTGCACGAGTTGTACCTCAAGCAGATGGCCAAATGGCACAACAGGAATTATTAACAAGCGTCCTAGACGAACTGGACAAACTTTCCATAGCGTACGTCGTGACAGGTTCGTGGGCCTCCAGCCTCCAGGGCGAACCTCGATCCACCCATGATGTTGATTTAGTCGTTGCACTTAAAGCTGAGAAAGTTCCAATGTTTTTAGCCGCATTCGAGAATCCGGACTACTACTTGTCGGACGTCTCCGTGCAGGAGGCAATTCGCCACCAGTCGATGTTCAACCTTTTGCACATGACTAGTGGCGACAAGGTCGACTTCTGGATGCTCACAGCGGACCCGTGGGACCAAAAGCGGTTTGAGCGGCGGGTCGGAACAAGGCTCTTCGGTCGCGATGTCTGGATAACCACGCCCGAAGACACGATCTTGGCAAAGCTACGGTGGTCCAAGCTGTCGGGTGGGAGCGAGAAGCAATTCAACGACGCGCTGAGAGTTTATGAAGTACAACGCCCGCATCTCGATATGGACTACATTTCCAAATGGTCGAAGACGCTCGACATCGCCGAATTGTGGGAGCGAGTAGTGAACGAAGCAGATGCGAACGTATGATAATCGAAACACTCATTAAAATCGCGATTGTGATTGGTGGCCTGATGACGGCCGCAGCCTACTTTGTGCTGCTCGAGCGTCGCATGGCCGCCTGGGTCCAGGATCGTGTGGGCCCCAATCGCGTTGGCGCGCCACTCAGCCAACTGAACAAGGGCTGGAAGGACTTGCGTCTGTTTGGCTTGGGCCAGCCGGCCGCCGACGGCGTGAAGTTCATTCTCAAAGAAGAGTACACGCCGGCGCATGTCGACAAGCGGCTGTTTGTGTTGGCTCCGATTTCAATTCTCGTGGCCGCACTCGCGACGTTCGCCGTGATTCCCTTCGGCAGCGTCTTGCCGGCTGGATTGTTTTGGGACGAGCCGATCGAGATGGTCGTGCATCCTGGGGCAGGGGTCGGGATGCTGGTTGTGTTTGCCTTGTCGAGCATCGCCGTTTATGGCGTCATCCTCGGCGGTTGGGCCAGCAATAATAAGTACAGCTTTCTTGGCACGCTGCGTTCGAGCGCCCAGTTGATCGCCTACGAGTTGCCGCTCGGGCTTGGAATTCTTGGCGTCATTCTGGCGACAGGTTCGCTGGACCTGAACGAGATTATCGCGGAGCAGGCAAAGTCCGGTTGGTGGTTCGCTTTCACGCAGCCGCTGGGTTTCTTTGTGTTCTTCGTGGCGGCGTTTGCCGAAGCAGCTCGCTTGCCCTTCGACCTGCCGGAATGCGAGCAAGAGCTGATCGGCGGCTATCACACCGAGTATTCGGGCATCAAGCTGCTGTTGTTTCTGGTCGCCGAGTTTCTGCACATGATTGCGGCATCGTTCCTGATTGTCATGTTGTTCTTCGGCGGCTGGCATTTCTGGTTCATCACCGGCCACGACAGCAATCCCGGTTGGATCCAAGCGATCCTGCGCGTGGCGGTGCTGATGACCAAGATCTTCCTGGTGATCCTGTTTTTCATGCTCGTCCGCTGGAGCTGGCCGCGATTTCGCTTCGACCAGCTGATGGCGTTGGCCTGGAAAGTCATGTTGCCGCTGGGATTGATCAACTTTGTCGCGGTCGCCGTGATCGAACAAGTCAAGGTCGCTGTGATCGATCCAGTCAAAGCGATTTCCGGTTCATCGCCCGGCATGGAATTGATCTGTGCGATTGCCGCTTGGGTAGTTTGCATCGTTGCTTGGGTCGTCATCTCGATCGCCGGGCCGCTCGTCGCCGACAACCGCCCGCGACTTGACATGGACGCCTTCGACGTCGATCCGCAACTGGAAGAAGCAAGGTAGCCGCATGAAAGCCGACGATCCTGACATCAAATGGGTGGAAGAGCCAAAGCTGGGCTGGAGCGGCAAGATGTACGCGCCGATGTTCGTGCAAGGCTTGACGACCACCTTCAAGCACCTGAAGCGATCGTTGCAAGGCCAGGCGGTGACGGTCAGCTACCCGGAGCAAGAGCCCAATATCGAGAACCCGCTGATCTACCGCGGCGTCCACCGCTTGAACAAAGACTCGCAAGGGCGGGTGAAATGCGTCGCGTGCTTTCTGTGCGCGACGGCCTGTCCGGCTCATTGCATCGACATCATCGGCATCGAAAGCCCGTGGGAAGACCGCGAGAAGTATCCCGAAAGCTTTACGATCGACGAGCTGCGCTGCATCTACTGCGGGATGTGCGAAGAGGCGTGCCCGGTCGACGCGATCGAATTGACGAGTCTTTATAACCTGACCGGCCGCAGCCGCGAGGAAATGATCTTCGACAAAGAGAAACTGCTCAGCGTGTACGACGCCACGAAAGACAACGAGCCGATGCGTTCGCCAGGGCTGGGAGGAACCGTGTGAACGTGACGGCACTGCTGCTGGCTCAGACCGCATTAACGCTCGACTCGCCGATGACTTGGGGCATCGGACTGGGTGCCGCCGGCCTGGCGCTGCGTCTGGCCCCACAAGCTGCCTGGCAAAAGCTCGGCATCATCGCGGGTCTGATCGGCATCGCCCTGATCGGCGTCGCCTTGCCGCCGTTGGGAGACGTGTTGCCTCAAGTGCTGTTTTGGCTGATGGCGACGCTTGCCGTCTTTGCCTCCGGTGCGGCGGTGACATCGCGCAGTGCCGTGTATGCGGCGATTTGGTTCGCGGTCTCTTTGCTGGGAGTGGCAGGGTTGTTCCTGCTGCAAGGTGCTCAGTTCCTCGGCGTCGCGACCGTCGTTGTTTACGCCGGAGCGATCGTCGTCACGTTTTTGTTCGTCCTGATGCTGGCTCAGCCCGAAGGCCACTCGCCCTACGATCGAATCAGTTGGGCGGGCTTTGCCATTCCCATCGCCACGATTGGCGTCGCACTCCTGATCGGGACGCTGGTCAGCTCGTTGCCTGAGTTTGGTTCCGTGGGCACGCCGAACGAGATTCTGCACAAGACACACGTCGCGCGCCTGGGCGGCGAACTATACGCGAAGCATCTCGTTTCCGTCGAGGTCGTCGGTACGATCCTGCTGGTGGCGTTGGTCGGAGCGATTGCGATTGTGATTCAAGGCAATCCGCGCCGGCGAACGACTTCCGAGGAAGGAGCGTCGGATCGATGAACGAAGCCGCTCTCTTGCAGAACTATCTGGTCGTCGGCGGATTGCTGTTCGGCATCGGGCTGTTCGGTTTCATCGTTCGCCGGAACATGATCGTCATGTTTCTGTGTGCCGAGATGATGCTGCAGGGAGTGTCGGTCACCGCCATCGCTTTTGGACGATATCACGACGACTGGGGCGGCCAGATGCTGGTCATCTTCATCATTGCGGTCGCCGCGGCCGAAGCGGGCATCGCGCTCGCCTTGATTCTGATGCTGTTCCACAAGAGCGGCACGCTCGACATGGCGTTCTGGCAAGACCTGCGCGAGGAAGGCCAACCGGCGTTCATCGACCGAGGCGTCCCCGAGGAACGGGCTGAAGATCGCGTTTGGCCGACGTTGACTCCGGCGGGCGTCGAGCCAGAAGTCGATCAAGAAGAACAGCGGCATCGGAGCAACGTCTGAGCATGGATGACTGGCTGAGCAGATTTCTGATTCTGATCCCGGCGTTCCCGCTGGCCGCCGCGATCCTTGTTGCGATCGCCGGGCCCAAGCTGTTGAAGCGTTGGTGTCACGTGCCGGTGATCGTCGCGATTGCTGCTTCGTTCGTTTGCAGCTTGGGTGTGTTGAGCCAAGTCAGCCGGCTGAGCAATGATGCCGTCGCGGAACATTCGACGCTCGCCAGCGCCGGATTCGAACACGTCGTCACACTGTGGACGTGGGCGGATGTGGTGGAAGCATACACGCCGCCTGACGATCTAGAGGCGGTTGCCGACGGCGGGTCGCGCGACTTCCGCATCGACGTCACGCTCCGCGCCGACGCATTGACGGCGATCATGCTGTCGATGGTCACGTTCATCTCGACGCTGGTCGCGATCTTCGCCGCCGGCTACATGCACGGTGATCGCGGCTACTGGCGGTTCTTCGCCTACATCGGATTGTTCGTGTTCTCGATGACGATGCTGGTCTCGGTCAGCAACTTCATCATGCTGTTCGTGTTTTGGGAAGCGGTCGGCGTGTGCAGCTACCTGCTGATCGGCTTTTGGTACGAAAAACCGGAAGCAGCAGCCGCGGGCAAGAAAGCTTTCCTCGTCAATCGCGTTGGTGACTTGGGATTCGCCCTGGCGCTGTTCCTGATCTGGACCAACTACGGCACGCTGAACTTTCACGATACACGCGCGGACGGCGAGACCGATCCGGTCTTGATTTCGCAAGCGATGGAAGCGCAGCTCGCGGGAGACGCGCCGGGCGACAACGAATCGCTGGTTGTGCGCGGCGTATTGGGCCGCTGGCGAATCGCCGCGAACGACTACGTGACCGGCAAGGTGGCTTTGGCGATCTGTTTGCTGTTGTTGTTGGGAGCTTGTGGCAAGAGCGCTCAGTTCCCGCTGCATGTCTGGTTGCCCGACGCGATGGAGGGCCCGACGCCTGTCAGCGCGCTGATCCACGCGGCGACGATGGTCACGGCCGGCGTCTATATGGTCACGCGATGCACGCCGCTGTTCATGGCTTCGCCCGAGGCGCAATTGACGGTGGCTTGTGTCGGCACGTTTACGGCGCTGCTGGCTGGTTTGATCGCCATGACGCAATTCGACCTGAAGCGAGTCCTGGCCTACTCGACGGTCAGCCAACTGGGCTACATGTTCCTGGCGCTCGGAACCGGAACAGTCGTCGGCATTTCCGCCGGAATGTTTCACTTGTTCACGCACGCTTTTTTCAAGGCATTGCTGTTCCTCGGCGCGGGCAGTGTCATGCACGCGATGGGCGGCGTGATCGATATGCGTCGCTTCGGCGGCTTGCGAAGGCGGATGCCGACGACGCATGCCACGTTCATGATCGGTTGCCTCGCGCTCGCCGGCTTTCCCTTGCTGTCAGGTTTTTTTAGCAAAGACTCGATCGTCGCCGCCGTGCATGATCGCGTGCATGACATCGAACATCACTTGGAAGGGCATGGCCTGGAGTCCAATGTCGATGACAAAGACAATAGGACGAATAGGTCTCATACGACCTATGAGTCCTATTCGGAGCCGGAACATTCCCAAAGCACTCTCGGGCAACTTGCAAACTTGCCCGCTGCCCAGTTGCATCGGTTTGCGACGGTATATCAATGGTTGTACTATTCGGCGATGTTCACCGCTTTCCTCACGGCCTTCTACACCTTCCGTGCGTTCTTTATGACGTTTTACGGTAAGGAAGTCATTCCGCACGAAGCTGGACACCACGCTCATGAGTCGCCGCCGATGATGGCTTGGCCGTTGATCGTCTTGGCCGTGTTTGCGGCGCTGGTCGGTGGTGCGCTCGATCAAACGATTATTCACGGCCCGAATCTGTTCGGCACATTCTTGCTCCATACGCCTTCGTTGGCCGACGGAGCGGCGGCTGCCACATTCAAACCATTCGAGTTTCACGGAAATGTTGCTGGTACAAGTGGCGCGATCGCGATCTTGGCAATTCTGCTGGCGACCTACTTGTATCTTGGCCATCAGCGCGAGATCGAGTGGATTCGCCGGCTAATGGACTTTGAGCAGTTTGCGAAGTGGTTTGACGTCGAATCGGTTTCTCGGTGGAAGGAAGTTGCTTGGGTCAAGCAGTTGCATAGCGCAGCCAAGTCGGTTGGCCTTGGTTGGCTGACAGGTGGACTCGGCAATGCGATTCTCTTGCTGGTCTTGATTGCGGCCACACCATTTATGCTAGGTCACTTCATCTCGCCATATAAGCTTTCCCTAGGGAAATTTTTTGTTGATGAGATTTACCAGCTTTTGATCGTACTCCCGCTCCGCGGGTTTGCGGTTGTCTGTTACGCGATCGATCGTTGGATCGTGGATGGATTCGTGAATCTCGTGGGCCGCATCCCGCTGCTCGTTGGCGGGTTGATGCGTTCGCTCCAGATGGGATTGGTTCAGTTCTATGCGTTGGCGATGGTGTTAGGAGTGTTGGTGTTGTTGGTCGCCCGGGTCATGCTGGCGGCTGGTTAAGTTTAACGCCGAGCCACAGGCGACGGCATCTTTGCCCGTGCGAGCCGTCGCCTGCGGCTCGGCGTTACACGAAGGTTTGCTAAACAGAAAAACGGAATG
>JAQBZB010000061.1 GCA_027622275.1 Planctomycetota bacterium
GTTCGACCTCGGCGTCGTATCCGTAGGCTCGGCAGTAGCCGGCAACATCGGTTACGAGTTCACGCGCGATCGAGGCGGGGTGTTCAAAGGTGACGACCTTGAACGTGAGATTGGGCCACAGTTGCATATGCATGAAACGTTTGATGGCTTTGGCCGACTCCATGGAACCGCTGTATGCCAACAGAACTCGGCGTATGGGGCGATATTCCTGAGAGACGGCCAGGATCGGTCTGACGCCGCGCGAGATAAGTCGCGTCAGAACATCAGAGGCGCTGGTAGTTACGATATCGGAATCAAACAGGCTGCGCAGGCCAAAGATCATCAGATCGTAGTAGCGTGCCTGAGAAATCATGTTTTCAAAGGGATCACCGCTTTCGCGAGTGATGGCGTAGTGGAGGCCTGCATTCGCACAAGCTGACTCGAAGTCCGCAATGGCATGCTCCTGCCGCTTTTCAATCTCTTCCAGACGCCCGAACTCCCGCACGGCGTCCTGACCCGCCCCGGAAGACTTTGTCAATGCGCCCAAACGGCGGCGGTCAATGACGATCACACCGAGTACTTCCGCCTGATAGGACTGTGCCAGTTCGACCGCGTAGCGGATCGCCGTCGGTGTGAACGGTGTCCCGCCCAGCCCAACAAGTATGCGTTTAACCATCGTGATTGCCTTTCCAAGATGATAATTGACAGGTGAGTGCCTACATCGGCTCGCTTCGTGGGCTGCTCGGCACCATCAGGCAGACCAATGTGTTTCTGCCTCCGATGGTTCTTCTTCGCCATCGAGAGCGGCCAAATGCTCTGCCGTAAACCAGCGACCGGCAAGGAGACGAATCGGAACGAGTAACGCGATGAAGACGGGAAACAAGATTCCGAGGGCGCTGCTTTTGACGATCCACAGAACGCCGAGACAGGCCACTTGCAACGCCGTAAAGGCGTGCATGGTCCAACGCGGCACGCGGCGAATATAGTGTGTACTGGGGTAGAGCGTCGGGTCTTTCAGCCATAAACCAATGCGCTCGAAGAGCTGGTTGCCGGACATCGAAACCACGCCCATGAACAAGAACAAGCCGTAGAGGACAGCCATGGGGATCTCCTTCAGCAGCGGCAGGAACAATAACGAGAGTCCAATCAGCAGGTGGATCGCCAGACCCGTTAAGCGATTCTCCCGAACATGCACCACGCGTTCGCGAGTTTCGCCGGTGGAGGATACCACTTCCTCGACGGTCGCCAAGCTGCGCACATGGTTCAGTGACCGAACGGTTGCAGCGACCAGCCAGGGCAGTCCGAACAACGAACAAAACGCCATTAGCAAGCCGACCACTCCCAGGTCCAGGTGATACGCCTGCCCCTTGTGCAGTCGGTGGTCCGGTGTGTTGACGATTCGGGCAGTAATATTTTGATCCAGGAATACTAGCACCGTTACGAGCAGCGCAGGACCAGCTGCTGCGAACCGCGCCCAAACGGGAAGGGCCAGCAGGTCGATGCTCCAGGGGCGACCACTGGTCGTTCCGAACTTATCAGGAGTCGGCAATACGTCGAGAAAAACTTCATGCAGCCGAACGGCCACGATGGTCATCGCTGCCAACGCGATCGCTGGCCCAAAGTCGGCGAGGAATTCACGAATCTTCGGGCGGAGGTAACTGCTGCGTCGGAATCGTGAGAGGCTCGTGGCGATATAAAACGTTCCCAGAGCAAGAAGTAACGAGAGAAGGGCCGAGTCGTGATGCTTCTTGACGTCAAGATCTTCAAAGATGTGGGTGAGTGACTTGATCGCCTCGTAGATGAAGATGATCGAGATCAGAGCCGCGAAGATTTCATCGGTGAAACGAGTGAAGTAGCGCATCAGACAACTGGCGTCGGTCGCCGCCAGTATCAAGAGGAATCCCGCCGACCACAGGCCGACCCATCCGTAGGACGGCAGAAATGGAAGCCCCAAGTCAGAGCACAATCGATACAGAATAGCAGTAAACACAAGTAGCGGTCCGGTCCCGCCCAGGATGACTAGCGGCTGGCCGGAAAAGAGAGCAAAGACAACACCACAGAAGGCCGAGGCGACGATCATTTCCACGGCACCGATCTGGCCGTCCGTTTGCTTGGCCATAACCCCGCCAAACGTGACCGCTGGTGCCAAACACGCGAAGAACAGAAACAAAGTCGAACCAACGCATTTGGCGTGCAGGGCATCGCGAAAATCACTCACGTAGTGCGGCCAGCGACGAGCCACGTCCTGCCGCAATCCGCCGCAGAGCCGGCCTGTGTAGGTCAAGCCTTCACCTGGCTCGGCTACTTTATCGAGCTTCGGCGTGGTTCGCGAGGTGAAGTGATCCAATGCCGCCAGAAGATCCGCGGCCGTCCGCGCAATTCGCGCCTCGTAACGAAACTCCTCGTCCGACATCAGTCGGGCGATGGTGGCGAGCGAATCGAGATGCTCGGCGGTCGCGCCCGTTGGCCCCAACAGGACGAAGACGAAACGCGTCGGAACTCCATCCGGCGCACCAAGATTGATGGGCCGCGCCAATCGCACGAACACAATCAACGGTTCCGTGAGTGCATCCAAGTACGCATGTGGAATCGCCACTGCGTTGCCGATGGCTGTGGAAACCTGACGTTCTCGATCGAGCAACGCGGATTCCACCGCGCGGCGATGCTCGGCCGGCAGTAGTCCACGGGCAACGACTTGATTGAGCGTCTGCTGAAGCGCAGATGCGATGTCGCTCGCGTCCACGTCCAGCACGAAGGCACCGTTTCGAATTGCCTCTTGAAGGATTCTCATCGTCTACCGCCGTTGTGAATGTGAGACGCTAGCTGGAGCGTTCTTTCGTCCGTTCTCTGGATTAAACCGCGCGTGCAGCGACGCCCAATCGATCACGAGTTTGCCGCCGGTGGATTCGTGTTGCTTGGCCCAGTTCATCAGCAGGTCCAGACAGGCGTGGTCGATGTAGTCGAGGTGCTGGAAATCGACATGCAACTCGGCGCGAGCAGCAACCTTCTCCAACTCGCTCGCCAGCCGCGGCAGCCGAACAAAGGTGGCAGCCCCCTGTAGCGTGAGAGTAACCTTGTTCGTATCCGGGTTTGGCTCCAATGTTGCGGCAAGATGCGAGAACGTGTACAGCAACTTGGCGGCGGCAAGTCCAATGCCAACAAGCACGCCGGTCAGCAGATCGGCAAACACGATCGTGCCGACGGTGGCGGCATAGATCGCGACCTCGCTCCAGCCGTACTTTCGGAGTTCGCGAACGGATTGTGGATTGACCAGCTTGTAGCCGGTGTAAACCAACATCGCCGCCAGACTTGCGGTCGGAATCAGCCGCAACACGAAGGCCAATCCCGCCACAAAGATCAACAGCCAGACGCCGTGCAGGATGGCGGACAGGCGTGTGCGACCACCTGCCTGAACATTCGCCGAACTGCGCACAATCACGCCGGTCATGGGAAGCGCACCGAGTACGCCACACACCATATTTCCAACGCCTTGGGCGAACAGTTCGCGATCGTAACGCGTGCGCGGGCCTTGCTGCATCTGATCGACGGCCGTGGCGCACAACAGCGTTTCCGCACTGGCGACAACAGCGATCAACAACGCGGCTTGAAACAAAGCGACCCAGGGGGCGGCGCTCAGTACCGTCAGACTCGGAAAGTGAACTTCACTCCACAGGTTGTTGGGGATTTCCACGTAGAAGACCGGCACCGCCAGGATGGCGGCGACAAGCGTTGCCAAGACAACCGCAAGCAGAGGCGCTGGCACGACCTTCAGTTTTTTCGGTGCGAATCCCTGCCACAACAAAATCACGGCAATCGTTAGGATGCCAAGGTACGCCGCCAGGTGATGGTTCTTCTGCTGGGCCATCAGAGCCTCCAGCGACGTCGCGGCGTCGACTTGCAGGCGCAGATCTTCAACACCACCTTGTTCTAGAGCCGCGAGCGCCGCTTCGCTCTGACTGATTGCCGAGCTGGCAGCCTCGCTGATTCTCATGGTTTTTTGGCTACTACCAGCGGGCGTTTCGAAGTCCGTCAACCGACTCCCCACAACGACCAAAGCCTGTGTGATTTGTGCCTGTTCTGTCGCGAGATCAGATAAGTCAACCTGTGCATTCTCCGTGTTTGCGTCTGATGACTGTGTTGGCTTCTCCGTATTCTCAGGATGCGGCACGCGCTCAGCCACACGCTCGTTGAGGTTAACCTGGCGACGGTGGAGTCCGCCCACCGTACGTAACATTTCCGTGCGGAACTGCCGCACCTCGCGGCTATTGAACTCGGGCAGCGCCATGCCTTTCCAGATCGCCTGCGGAATCGTGACTAAGTTTCGGATTCCGCTCCCTTTCGGCTTGTCGTCCACCATCACGTGAAACTGACTGGCGAAGATCAGCACGCCGATGCCGGCTAGCATCCCCTTAATCACCGCCGGCGAAACGGCACGAAACCATTGGCCGAATTTCAAGATGCCGGCGACAACTTGTATCGCTCCAGCCATCAGCACGATCACACCCAGCATTTCCAGACCGAAACGCTGCACGACCTCATACACAATGACCGTCAAACCGGCGGCTGGTCCGCTGACTTGCAGCGGGCAACCGGCGAGCAACCCGACCACGATGCCACCGACGATGCCAGTGATCAGGCCGGCCGCCACGGGAACTCCCGAAGCGATCGCGATACCCATGCACAACGGAAGAGCGACAAGAAACACCACGACCGACGCCAGTGCGTCTTGCCGTGGAGCCGCCAACAGCCCTGGCATCACTTGATTGCTTTGGTCAGCGGACTGCTTGTCGTTCGTGGAAGAATCTCGTTCCTTCATCATCCTTGTACTTTCTTCGATTCAAGAGAAATACATCGTCGCGTCTGAGCTACGTCACAGTGACGATCGCTTGAGACGCATTCCGGTTCATTCGCCACGGCTGTCACGCAGGTCTGCTGCTTTGAATCGTTCGCGGGCGGTTGCCGATTCACTTGTTCAGGCCTGCCTTTCGTCAGGCTGATGACTCCAAGCAGCAGATAGAAGCAGCCGACAATGCCGATCCCGACAACATTGAGTGATTCGGGAAAGAACAGATTGGCAAGGCGGCCAACCGCCTCCGCCACAAAGCATCCACCAGCAGCGCCGATACTCAATCGCCCATCATCAGGCAGTCGCCGCCAGCCGTAGGTAAGAAAGTTTTTCGAGAACATCGTTCTCTCCTATTCAAAACTTTTAGATGGCGGGGAGTTCCTGACGGGACGGCGGAGCCAGCGCGCCTTCGATGGGGACGTACTGTCCGCGATCAGAGGCGTAGGCAAAAACTTGCCCGGTCTCAAACTTGTAGACCCAGGCGTGAAGATTGATTTCCTTTCGCCCGAGTGCAACCGCCACGGACGGGTGAGTCCGCAAGTGTTCCAGTTGAACAAGCACGTTTTCTTCCACGGTTGCCGTCAGACGAGCGTTCGCGTCCGTAATATGGGCGTAATTCTCTCGCATGATGCGCTGCGTGGAATCGGCATAGGACAGCCAGTTGCGCACCGCTGGGAGATCGTCAAGCTTCTCAGGATGGAGCACGCCGTTCATCGCTCCGCAGTGCGAATGGCCGCAGATCACAATGTCCTTGACACCCAGGGCACCCACGGCGAATTCGATGGTTGCGGCTTCACCCCCGTTGACCGTTCCGTAAGGCGGAACGATGTTGCCTGCGTTGCGCATGATGAACAATTCGCCCGGCTCGGTTTGTGTCAACAAAGACGGGTCGATCCGCGAGTCCGAGCACGTAATGAACAACGCCAACGGGTGCTGCCCGTCGACCAGCCTTTCAAACAATCGTTGCTTGGAGCTGAAGATGTCTGTCTGAAACTGATGAATGCCTTCTACAAGCTTTTGCATTTCCTGGAATCCTTGCGCTGCTGTTAAGACGTCGAATGATTACGCTGCAAATGGCTGCACTTGATCGAACGCACGCCGAATTCAAATCGAGCTGCGAGTACTCAGCTGAAGTTGTCAACGAGACGGTCAGCGCGCGGAAGCGGCGGCGTATTGATCGCCACGTGGCGACGTCACATTAACAGCGCAGAGGCGCCAAGAGATTATTCGAGAGACGATGGCCGGTATGCAGATGACCGGCGATTTTGGCCGCCGCGAGTCCTAAGCCGCTACGCATGGGGACCACAAACGAAGAACTCGGCTGGTTGCGGACGACTCGCGTACGGCACTGTAAGCTGATCGCCTCTTTCGCCGATGACTCGTCCTGGTCCGCCGGTGCCTCGGACTCGGTTACATTGACCAGCCCCATGCCGGGAGTGGCACACGGAAAAAGGGCCACGACGAACAACATGGAAGAGTGCAACAAAACACGTGCAAAAAACGCCACGCGTGCCAAAGCGTGTTTCGCCTGAAACGATGTTTGCGTTTTCTTGCTCATGGGATTCCGTAGGTCGTCACTAAATCGCTCATTAGGAATGCTTCTTATCTGTACGGGAAAGCCTCCGTTAAGTCAATATCTGAACCGCTGGACGATTGGCTTTAAGTTTTTCCACCCGTTCCAAAAATCCGTGCCGCCGGTCAAGCGAACTAGACGGTGCATCATCTGGCGAAGACTCAATCGCACTGCGGCACATGGGATCGGAACTAACAAGATCTTTGGACGATGAGTGCAACGACCTGCTTTGAAGTTCAACCTCGCTAGTGCATTGTCACAGCTAAGAATTGGGATTAGTCCGTGGTAGCCGAACTTGTCAGAGTTTGGACGGTCTGGCGGCGTTTTCAAAAAACTGCAGCTTTCCCAAGGGTTTCACTTAGGCCTTCGATTTCCAATCATCGGAATTGGCGCAGGGCGGCTTGAACCATTAGATTATCGGTTATTCAACGACGTCACGGAAAGGATGCCAACATGGCTCGCAGGAAACAGGCTCTCGAGCGGAGCAGACGAAAGAAGCTGGAGCGGCGTGAGCAACGCGACCGGAAACCGAGCGGGCTCGCACCGATTGCGAAAATGACTCGCAAGATGGCGGAGCGGCTCGACGATGCTCACGACTTAATTCACCGGCGAGACTATGCCGAGGCCGAGGAGTTGCTGCGCAGGTTGGATGATCGCGGCACCAGCTATCCGCAGATCGTCGAAGCGCTCATGTTCCTCTATCAAGAGACGCGGGACCACGCGAGCTGTTGCGCGGCGGCGAAACGACTGACGGTTCTCCAGCCACGCGATCCTGAAGCTCTGGTGATGTATGCCCAGGAGTCGATGTTCTGTGGTCATGCGACGATTGCCCGGCTGACTTACGAGCGATTTATCGAGCGGTGGCCGGAGCATGAACACGTCCCGAAAGCAAAGCATGCTCTTGAGATACTTGTGCCGGAAACAGAAGAGCGGATCAAGAACTTCGGCTTTCCTAAGAATGACGCGCTCGAATGGCTCGCGCTGCATGAAGAATCGTTGGGCTTGTTGCAGAGTGGTGACTACTTGGATTGTGCCGCGAAGTGTCGAGAGCTGCTGGCCAAGGTTCCCACGTTCACGTCGGCGCGAAACAACCTGGCGATTGCTTACTTTCAATGCGGTCGCGCCTTGGACGCGGTGAAGGTCGTCGAAGAAACGCGGGAACTAAATCCAGACAATCGATTCGCCGAAGCAACCTTGGCGAAGCTGTACTTTCTGACGGGCCGCACAGCCGACGGCCAGCAAATCGCCGATCAAATCGTCGCCGATCCACCCACGTACCAGGATTCCCTGGTGGCAGCGATGGAGGCGCTGGCGCTGCTAGGGCGTGACGAAGACATCGTGACCCTGGTGGAAGGTACGACGGATGACCAGATCGTGGATGACGATGCCCGAGCCATTCAGCATCACTATCTGGCTTATGCCAAGTGCCGATTGGGCGACGAGAAAGTGGCCAAGACGCTCTGGAAGAAGTGCCTCAAGTTGTATCCACAACTTCCCGAAGCTCGCGAGAACCTGCTCGATTTAGAATCTGGCGAGGGGCACGCACCGTGGGCCAGTTCCTTCGTTAAGTGGATTCCTAAAGAGACGATGGACGACGTGGTTCAATACGTGAGCGATGAGAAGCAAGTTCTGCTGGCACGGTATCCGGCCATCGCAGCGCTGGTGCCAGCCTTATTGGATCGTGGCGATCCGCTCGGCAGAGAAGTCGCCCTACGTCTGGCGAAAGCCGACGGCTCCCCGCCGATGCTCGACGCTTTGACGAAGTTCGCACTCGGGACACGCGGTCCCGATGCCCTGCGATTCGAGGCGCTCACGTTCCTCAAAGAAAAGGATGCCGTCGACGCGGGACCGCACCGCGTCTTCAGTCGCGGCAAATGGACGAACATCCAACTGCTGGCGGCGGAAATCTCCAGCGAGCCAAGAGACTCTGCTTCGTCGCCCAAGGTTCTCGAACTCATGAGGGATGGGGCGCTGGCGACGCAGGCGTGTGACTACGACTTTGCCGAAGCGTGTTTCAGGGAGGCTCTCGAAGAAGAGCCGGACAATTGCGGCGCTGCCTATAACCTGTGTACCGTTTGGTTGCATCGCGATGGGGATGAAGGGCAACAGAGGGCTCGGCGGCAATTAGAGCAACTCCATCGAGAGTTTCCGGATTACGTGTTCGCGACCGTCGCGCTCGCCCAATTCGCCGGGATGGGCGGCGAGTTCCAAAGGGCTCGCGACCTGCTCGCTCCCATTTACCAGGCGAAGCAACTACACATCTCCGAAGCGATGGCGTTGTTCATCGCCGGGGCACAAATTGCTTTGGAGGAACGTGATTTGGAGAGAGCCGAACGCGCCTACGAACTGCTCCGCCAATTCGCCGACGAGGACGACGTAAATATGCAGGCACTCAGAAGACGAATTGACAAGGCATCGCAGAAGGGCGGATTGCGGGGACTCTTTTCGAGATTTTAGGCTAGGCGTGACTCGAGCTGACAGAAGGCAAAGGGTCAAGGACTCACGCCCCACAACATGAAACGAACAGATTGCCAATCACATCTCACCAATGGTTTCAGCGGAATGAGACCTGCTCGTAGGAAAGGATGCTTCTATGCTTGGTTACTTCGATCACTTCCCTGAAAAGACAAAGACCGAGTTGCGGACCGCCCACTTTGTGGAGGGAAGTGGTGAGGATTTGATCCCGGACGGGATTTATCTGTTTACCGAGTACTTCTGCACGAATCCCAAGTGTGATTGTCAGCGAGTTCTCGTGAAGGTACTCCGCGTCGAATCAGAAGAATCTCGGCCCGAGGAGGTCGCCACGATCAGCTACACCTGGAACGAGCATACGGACAGCATTTGGACGGTCGTAAACGCGGACATGCCGAATCCGTTTCTTGATCCATTTCATAGGCAAACCCGTTGCGCATCCGAGTTGCTTGAGTTTTGGTACGACATGGTCCAGCGCGACACGGCCTACGTCGATCGACTCAAGCGTCACTACCACGAACTCCGCGCGGCCCATTCCGAGCCGAGTGTCCCATCGTGGACAACTTCTTCCGGCACTTCCTCCGCGGCGTCACCCAAAACGACAACCACCTCAACACTGACCAGGCAAGAACGTCGAGCCCGCAAGCGGAAGTTGGCGCAGGCGAAGCGCATCCGCAAATCACGCTGATGTCGTAGCCGCAGTGTAGGCTACAGCGTCCGAGTCCAAACAACATCGAACGACCGGTGCGCGAACCTCACTCCAGCAGTCCAGACGACCAGCGGTCGCCACTCGCATCCAGCGTTTCAACTACCGCACTCCAATGCTGCGCCATGCGTTGGCTCTCAGCGGCTTGCTCGACGAAGCCTGCGGATTAGAATCGCCGCCACGAACCGATCTCCTGACGAAATCACATACGAATGTTCGGCGACACCTTCTCGGCGACCGCGAGAACGCTCTTTCGGTGCAATACGGAAAAATGATTGAATGCTATCTTCGGCGTCGCGATGATAATGTTCTTCGTCCTACCCGGCGTATTCCACCGAGCTGTCAAACGCCTCGATAAAAAGTCGCACCAGAGCCTGCTCGTCGGCGAGTTCGATGGCACGCAACTCGTAGCCCGCAGCCAAATGCGGACGAAGTACTTCGCTTTCTTTAATCGGCCGCTCAAGATCAACAACGGCCGTCGACTGTGGCGACAACCTCGCCGCCCCGTCCCAATACTCATGCTTCCATCCCACACGATGTTCCATGACGTGGTTCCCCAAACCAAGTTCCGTTGAATGATGCGATCGTACTGGCACAGCGCGACCTATCGCAAAACGAACAACGACTTGAAACCGCTTCAGCGGTCCTTCATTTCAAGCCAACCACTCCTCCAGAATCCGTGCAGCAGGCGACTTTGAAACTCGCGGAGGCGGGTTTCAAGTCTGTGCACATCGCAGCTCGGCACGTCAACGATGAACTAGACCCAGCTCGATACGGTCCTGATAACCTTGGAGTCTTACCAATCGTAGTGCCACCGTTAAGCTTTGCCGAAGTATCAGACGAACTGCAATTTCCGGATATCCGTATTGCCTTGGAGGGAAATGAGGGCCAAACGAAGGTGCAACTAAACGACGACATCGTCGCGGTAGGGTCAGATGCATTTCGTGATCTGCACTCTCGAATGAGAGCAATCGTCGGGGATCCACCGATAACCGGTGTGACTGTCCGATTCGAGTTCGGTAGCGGCATCACGCTTCAAGGACTCACGCAAGCGATGAGTGCCTCACTTGGCGGGTTCCAAGAGCGACGCTTCGTGCCGTTTACCCAGCTCAAGATCAACAAATGGCCCGAACCCAAAGCGCCAGATGTGGGCTCGCTGTCGAAAGAGATCGACGATGTCCTCAAGTTTCAGAAACTTCTAGACTCAAAATGAAATACAACCAATCGCACCTTTCCGGCTTCCGGGGGCCGCGGCGCAAACTAAAAACCCGGTCGGGATGGCTAATCCCGAAAGAGCGATACCAGGGGTCAGGAGCATATATTATATGCCCCCCCTTTATCCCCCCTTCGATGGTCGAGTTGCTAGCATTTTTCGCAAAGGTCCGATCAAGGCCGTAGGACGGGACCATTGTCCTTGTCCATCCCCACAATCTTCTCAGCTGCGGAGCAGCGACAGGCGATAGCCTGCCGTCACCTCGTGACTCGGAAGATGTGGGCAGGGACAATGGTCCCATCCTGCAGACCGTCCGAGCCGACGACGCCCTCATGAACAATCCGACTTAGCCGAGATCCACCACATCCTGAAACTCGGGCACGGAAACGGTCCAGCCCTTGTCTTTGCGAATCTGCCCGGCAAGACTCAGCGCCGCGTCTTCTTCGCCGTGCGTCAAATAGATGCTTTTGGGTGCCTGCTTGAGATGCCCGATCCAATGCAACAAGGCGCTGCGATCGGCGTGACCCGAGAAGCCATAGATGCGGGCGATTTGCGCTTTCGTTTCGTAGTTGCGACCGTGGATGCGGACTTCGGGTTTGCCGTCGCTGATCAACCGGCCGAGCGTGCCATAGGCCTGGTAGCCGACAAACAGAATGGTCGACTCCGGTCGCGAAATGTTGCGGCGGAGATGATGCTTGATGCGGCCGCCCGTACACATTCCCGAAGTCGCCATGATGATGCACGGTTTCCGCTGGTTGTTGATCTCTTTCGACTGCGCCGCGCTTCTCGCAAGTTGCAGCCCAGGGAATTGAAGTGGCGACTGATTCGAGCCGATCAAGTCCCAAGCTTCCTGATCAAAGTACTCGCGATACTTGCGAAAGATGTTCGTGACATCGACGGCCATCGGGCTATCGAGGAACACCTTCACGTCGGGAATGCGGTCGTCGTGGACCAGGCGGCTGATGTAGTACATCAACTCTTGAGCCCGCTCGACGGCGAAGGTGGGAATGACGACGTTCCCGCCGCGGCCGATGGTTTCGTTAATCACATCGCACAACTGCGTTTCGACGTCGCCGCCGTCCTCGTGATTGCGGTCTCCGTATGTCGACTCCATGACCACGTGATCCGCCGAGTCGAACAAACTCGGGTCGCGGATGAGCGGCTTGTTCCATTGCCCGATGTCGCCCGAGAAGATCACGCGCCGAGTGGCTCCGTTCTCGGCGACGACAACTTCCAGCATCGCCGAGCCGAGGATATGGCCCGCGTCGTGAAAGACGACCGAGACAGAATCCGTGATCCGCCATAATGTTTCATACGGCACACCGTTCAACAACGGCAAGGTTTTAAGCACGTCCTCCTCGCCGTACAGAGCCTGCTCGGGATACTTCCCCTTGTGGCCTTCCCTTTCGTGACGCTTCTTCTTATAGGCAGCATCTTCTTCCTGGATCTTCGCGGAATCGCGCAGGATGACTTCGGTCAGATCGACGGTCGGGTGCGTGCAAAAGATCGGTGCTTGAAAGCCATTCGCAACCAGTCTTGGGATCAAACCGCAGTGGTCGAGATGCGCGTGGGTGAGCAGCATCGCGTCACATTCCGACGGCGTGATCGAATTCGGCTCCCAATTCCGTGACAGGAATGCCCGTTCCTGAAACATGCCGCAATCGATCATGATCTTCGAGTCGGCCGTTTCCAGGCAGTAGCGCGAACCGGTGACTTGACGATTCGCCCCGAGAAAATGCAGCTTCACGCACGGTACTCCTTGCGATTACGTTGTTTACCGCTGTAGTGTTAGCCGGAGCATCGGAAAGCGTCAACATTGGTGCCAACAAAAAAACGTTTGCGGAGCGACTTCGTTCGCCGTGATCGACTCGATTGATCGTAAGTTCGCTATCACCTCTTCCTAGTCGACAACAATACGAGGACGACGCCCGCAAAAACACCACCCACAGCACAAGCCAGCCAGGCCGCTGGCAAATGCGATTGTTCTGCGACGCCCCAGCCTCGTGCTTGCAATTCATCTTGGTAGTAAGCGACCATCAGCAACAGGCCGTTGTGCGTCGCGTGCAGCAACATGCCGGGCAACACGCTTTGTGTTCGATAGCAGAGCCAACCGAGAATCAGCCCCATGAAGGTGCTCGGAAGAAATCGCTCCGTCGACAGGGCACTTGTCGCGATCACATGAAACGCACCGAAGAGCAATGCCGAGATAACGATC
Organism: Planctomycetota bacterium; assembly: GCA_027622275.1. Classification (GTDB taxonomy): domain Bacteria; phylum Planctomycetota; class Planctomycetia; order Pirellulales; family Pirellulaceae. The sequence goes on from JAQBZB010000061.1 coordinate 13,005, forward strand.
GCGGCCGCCGGGCGAGTTGACTTCTGCAGGGCTCCCATCAGATAGCCGCGGAAGTAAAACTCCTCGCAGATTGCTGGCGTGATGGCCAGCGTTAAGAGTATCACGGCTGGCGAGAGGGCTCGCCAGGCGTCGAGCAGCGACTTGACCGATTCAAGCTTCGCCGGATCGATACCGCCAAGCCCAATCAACTCGTTGAGCAAGAATACCTCGTGTGCGAACGGCCACGCGGATACGCCCAGCAGGGCTGCACCGAGGAATGCGACGCCGCCGGCGAGTCGCAGCTGAAACCCGCTGGCAACTCGGACGCGTTGAAAGATCGCGGCGATGATGGGAATACCAACGAACAACAACGCCGTTACGACTGCCGATGCCGCCAAGCGGGTCCCGATGCTTGCACCTGGCAATCGATGTAACAGATTGCCGAGCAGGAAATACGCGGGAAACAACGCGGCCAGGCAGAACATGGCTCCCGGCAGCGTCGCCGCGTCGCGGCGCTGTTCCGGGCGACGAATGAGATCGGCCCAAGTCGCTTGGCCGCCATACAGAATCGCGTCGGTGCCGAAGATCCTCGCCGCCAATCCGATCGCGGCGAGCGCGTAAAGCGCCGTCGATAACACCGCGGCGGTCGCCAGCGTTGGCTGGACGTCGCCTTCAAAAATGTCGCGAGCCAGCAACACGATATTGACCAGCGGCGTGACGGCCAATAACCCGTTGAACTCCAAGTCCGGCATCAGGCTCATCATGCCAGGCGCCAGGGACAACAGCATCAACGGAATCAGATAGGCTTGTGCTTCCTTGAAGCTGCGCGCGAAACTTGTCACGGCCAGCAAGATTGCGGAAAAGAAAGCGGCAAAGAGGATCAACAACGCAAACACCTGAGCAACCAAGCCGATCGTCAATCCACCCGCGCCAAAGACGGTCTCGCCCAAACCGGTCGCGACCAGTGTTGTTGTCATGGCGACAAGATTCGCCGTGGCCGTAAACAGAGCGACGGTAAGGACCGCGACGTACTTGGCAATCAGCAAGCCAAGTCGCGGTACGGGGGCAGCCATCAATGTTTCGAGCGTCCCCCGTTCGCGTTCACCAGCCGTCAGATCGATGGCCGGATAAACAGCTCCCGTGATCGTCATCAGGATCAGAATCAAAGGAACGAGCGTGGTCAACGAGAATGCCGCCGCGCCTCCGGAGCCAGCGATCGGTTCAAGTTCGACCTCGGTTGGCAGCCGCACGTGGAGAATGTTCGTCGTGTAACTCTGGTTGATGGCGTCAAGTCGCTTCGTGATATACTCCGCCGCGATTTTGCTCAATGCAGATTCCTCGCGATAAATCACCTGGCATTTTAACTGTCGCGAAAAGCCCGCCGACTGATCCAAGTCGGCACCTTCCAGCAGCACGACACCAGCATCGAGTTCCCCGCTGGCGACCCCGCGCCGCAGATCGTCGCCGTACAACCAACGGATCTTTGGCTCGGCATTGAAGTTCAGTGGCGGCTTGGCGGATGTCTCACTGGCCTCGGTGCCTGCCGGTGCAGGGGCTTGCAGAAGATCCTGGCCCACTTGAAGAAACCTTGTGAGTCTCGTGCCCGCGCGTTCCGACTCGACTCCAACATGACATTCGACCTGGGAAAGCGATGATAAGGATGATAGCGCGAACTTCTGAAAGGCCATGCTCAGCAGCGGATAGACCAACAGCGGCATGAAGACCAACGTCACGATCGTCCGGCGATCACGGAGGATCTCGCGTAACTCTTTGATGCACAGCCGAACCAGCCGCGACGTGGCCGAAGAACGCCGCCACTGCGTTCTGCTGGTCGCAGCGGATTGTCGATCTTGATCTGTGGCCATGCGTGAACGGCGCTGCGGCGCGCCGAATCTTCGTTAGGTGGAACTCGTAGAAGACGCTTGCTGGTCCAAGAAGCCGAGAAACATGTCGACGAGCGATTCGCATCCCGTGGCTGCTTGTAACTCGCTAATCGTTCCTTCTCGCCACAACTGGCCCGCATGGAGCAGACCGAAGCGATCACACAGCCGTTGTGCTTCGTCCAGGCGATGCGTACAGACGATCACCGCTTTGTTCTGGTCGCGGAGATGAGCAATGTAATCGAAGACGACTTTGCTGCCGATCACATCCAAGCCGCGAGTCGGTTCGTCGAGCAACATCACGGGCGGATCGTGGATCAATCCGCGGGCGAGGATCACGCGTTGCTTTTGGCCCGTGCTGAGATTGGCACAACGACGTGAGAGGAGCTTGTGAAGTCCGAACGTATCGGCGAGATGCTCCAAGCGGGCGGCGGCGACTTCGTGCGGCATGCCGTACAGGTCTGCAAAGAACAGCAGCATCTCGCGGACGCTGAGCCACGGATAGACACCGTCATTGGCCGAGACGAGTCCGAGTCGTGACTTGACGGCATCGGGCTCCGTCGAACTGCGATATCCATCAACTTCGGCATAGCCACCGTCAGCCTTCAGCAGCCCCACGATCATCCGCATGGTGGTTGTCTTGCCGGCCCCGTTCGGACCGAGCAGGCCGTAAACTTCACCAGGCATGACGGAAAACGAGAGCTTGTTGACCGCGATGATTTCTTCGCCCGCCGCTCGAAACCGCTTGAACAACTCGTGAACGACGATCATGACAGCGGTTGCCGAAGGAGCAGAAGCAGGAGACTAGCCCGGATAGTTCATCAGCGGTTCTCGCGAACTTCGAGAGAACCGCACGCTAGCGTCAGGCGGCTGATTTGCGCGGTGTATTGGGAAAAATAGCTGTAACTTTTTTCACAAACGTCTATTTTGATGAATGCTGACCGGTTCATGAATAATCCGGGCTAGGAACTGATCGTATGGCTGCGAAGACGCCGCGTGAACCACCTGTACGGACGGCTCGGTGATGCGGTTCATGTCGCAACGGTTACGGAGCAGGCTCGTTCGGTTCCTCCGGGGCAGCTTTCTCGATCACTCCGAACAGATGACCGCCCACTTTGCCATGCGCCCACGTCCCGGCGTACTTCTTGTCGTAGATCGCGACGCGAGCGCTAAACGTTCCCATCCCCGGAATTGTGAAGTCGGTCAGCGTGATGATGGGCGTATCGCCAGCCCATTTGACTTCCAATGGAAGCGGCACCGTGACATCGTTTTGGCCGTACTTGATTCGCGCCTTGAACAGCCAATAGTCCCCTTCTGGCAGCTTGCTGACGCTGCTGATCGCGTACTCTTCTTTCGGCAGCGGTCCGTCGTCTTTACCGAGGATCGTGAATCGGCCGACGAGTTTAGCGCCGGAGAGCAATTCTCCGAATTGTTTGAATAATGCGTCGCGATCGACGACCGCGGCATCCTGCTTCGATTCACCTGACGGTGCCGGATCTTCCGAGCGAGCGATGGTGGACGTCAATGAGACACAGAGAGCAGCCAGAATAATGCTCGATCGTATCATGAGCCTGATCCTTTCATTGGGACTTTGCAGCAAAGACTTTCCGGTGATTATAGCAAGTTGTCACAAAAGTAGGCCCGAACTGCGCAGACTCGTTCCGGCCTACTGGCAAGTGGATAAAACGTCTCGATAGTATCAAGGACTTTCCCACGCGCCACTCGCGCACGCGCGAAGAATGGCTTGATTGGCGCGGAGCGTGCTAGTGGCCTCGTCGAGCGAACAAGTGGGCGGGGCAAGGCCTGCGGCAACGTCGAGGAAGCGATGGGCTTGAGCGATGAACAGATCATCACGTTCCAGCGGTTCGCACGGCTCGTCGTGCCACTGGCCGGCCGGGTCGGTCTGCCAACGCCAGCGTTGCTGGTGTGATTCGAATCGCACCGTGCCGCGCTGACAGACGACGGTCAACGACGATTCGTTGGGTGCTTGATATTGGTTCATGCTGTAAGCGGCCAGCACGCCGGCATGTCGCGCGATCACGTTGACCGTGTCTTCCACATCGACTCCTTTAAGTACCTGATGGCTGCAATCCGCGGCGAGGCGATCGATCGGACCAACGAGCCATTCGGCGGCGTTAATCATGTGAGTAAGGGCGTCCTGGATCGCACCTCCGCCGGTTGCTCGATCGCGATAGTAGATGTCGCGGTATGCTGGACGGTAAGTCGGGAAATGCTGCCCGGAGCAACCGACAACGTGAACCGGTTTGCCGAATCTGCCTGAATCGATCGCCGCTTTCATGGCACCCAACGCGGGATGAACGCGCATGACGTACGCGACCATCACGGCGACGCCCGACGAATCGACCAACTGCTTTAACTCGTCAGCACGATCCAGGTTGGTGCTGAGCGGCTTTTCAATGAGCAGGTGTCGATTTAGCTGGGCCACGTCGATCGCCATCGGAATGTGAAGATCAGCGGGCGTGCAAATTACTGCCGCTTGAAACTCCGAGGCGAGCGCATCGTCCCAGTTGCCGAAGGCGTTTGCCAATTCGTAACGGTCCGCGATCTGCGCTCGCAGGCCGTCGTTGACTTCACAGATCGAAACATCGGCTCGCGCCGTCTGTTGAAAGCACCGCGTATGGCGCTCGCCGATCGACCCGACACCGACAACGAGGATTCTCAGTTTGGCACTCATCTCTGCGAATTGATTGTCACTTACAAAGTCGGATGGAAGCAGCGTAATGCGTCGTTTCACAGATCTAACTCAAGGCGTTCAACACCAACTCGGTATCGGAAAGATCTTCTAGCAGCAGATCGGGCTGCGCGTCGGCCAGCTCCTGTTTCGGATGCAAGCCGGTCGCAACCGCAAGTACTCGCGCATCGATCGCGCGAGCACAACTGACGTCTAATGGCGTATCACCGATCACCCAGACTCGTCGCGGGTCGAAGCCGCCGTTGCCGTTGGCGTGTTGCCTTGCCGCTGCGAGAGCTGTCACGGCGACACCGTCACGGTCTCGATACTCGTCACCGAACCCGCCGAACGCGAAATGCCCGAACAAGCCGAAGTACGACAACTTAATCCGCGCGCCGTCACGCACGTTTCCTGTCAACAGGCCGATGGCTACCGCTTCATGTGACTGCAATCTTTCGAGAAGCTGCGACACGCCGTTGAGGATTCGACCGTTGCGTTGAGCGAGATGGATCGGCAGCCGGGCGAGATAGCCGTCGCGCAGACGCTGCCAGTTCTCCGGCGAATCATCAATTCCGTGTTGCTCAAACAGATTGGTGCCGATGCCGCGGTCGGTGCGTCCGCTAAACGGAACCTGCGCGGGACTTTCGATGCCAAAGTCTTCGCGAAAGGCTTCGATCAATGCCGTTCCGCCCGCACCCCCGGTGTTGATCAGCGTTCCGTCAATGTCGAAGAGTAGAGTAAGCATCCGCGAATTGTAGCCGGTCGCCCCGTCGTGCGTCGACTGGACGACGCAGGTCCGGCGGCGAGCCAGAAAATCTTGAGTAGTCCTTTGACTTCGAACGAAAAGCGACCTATTTGTTTTAATGTCACGTCAATGATTTTGGTTCGATGGACGGCGGCATTCAGCTCGCCAACCTCGAAAAAGGCAAACCGGTCGCGAGGCCGGGGCGCAAAGCTATGGGTCTCTAAACTTAGGCAAGCATTCGCTGCCGAGAGATCGCCAAGCTGCCGAAGGATTGGTTTTCGTCTCTACTCTTTTGGGGAGAGCTGAAGTGCGTATTCGGGCTGCCGCTAACTTCGCAAGTTATCCGCAAACCGCACGCGTTCAACTCAGCGACTTCTTTTTATTGTCAACGCTCGGTCATTCCGTCGTCGCATCGCGTGATGCTCGGCGGATCGAGCAACTGGCCTTAACCCGGATTATTCATCAGCCGGCTGGCGCTAGCCAGCGGTTCTCGCGAACTTTGAGAAAACCGCACGCTAGCGCGTGGCGGCTGATTTGCGAGGTGTTTTGAGCAAGATAGCCGGACCAGATTCACCGGGCAGATGAATCTGGTTCGTTGCGAGGTCCGCCGGGGCAGTCGGACCTTGCAAGTCGGGGCAGTAGCAAAAGGGTGCCTTGGGCAGGGGCAACCCTTTTTGCTTTTCGAAACGGGGCAACGCTACCGCCGAGCCTCGCGGACGAGATGGCTCAGTTCGGGAAGGATGACTCGCTGCATGGCAAGTCTTACCGCTGCTCTTGATCCAGGCATCGTGAGTAAGACGGTCCGGTGCATCAAGCCGCCAGTCGCGCGGCTGAGCATCGCGGCCGCACCGATCTCCTGATGACTCAACATGCGAAACAACTCGCCGTACCCCGGCAAGGGCTTCGTGATCAACGCAGTCACGGTTTCGTAGGTTTGATCCCGAGAAGAGATGCCCGTCCCGCCGGTCATCAACACAACGTCGACTCGATTGTTGTCACGATACGATTCGAGCAGCGGACGCATGCGCCCCGGTTCATCAGGGACGATCTCTCGTTCGACAATGACGTGCCCGGACTCGGTGAGCAGTCGAACGACTTCGGCCCCGCCGGTGTCTGTCTCTACCGTGCGAGTGTCGCTGACCGTGATCACCGCGCAGCGAATCTGAACGGGGGCGTCGGCTTTGTGTTCGTCAGGCGTCGTACTCATCGATTTCAAACGATCTGGCGAGCGGGGGACGTAAGTCCCCTGATGAACCGATAGGTGATTCCATCAGGGGACTCACGTCCCCCGCTCGCCGTTGACTACTCAACCGAGAACTTGTGGACCGTCGTTTGTTTGTAGGTTTCGCCCGGCTTGAGAATTGTTGTAGGGAACTCCGGCTGATTCGGCGAGTCGGGATAATGCTGCGTCTCGAGACAGAACGCACCGTATTGGTCGTACCCTCCGGCTCCTTCGCTGCCGTCCAGGAAGTTGCCGCTATAGAGCTGAATACCCGGCTGTGTCGTGTGAATCTCCATCACGCGCCCGCTACTTGGATCTTTCACACGAGCGGCCAGCGCCAACGAACCGTCTTGGCTGCGAAGCACAAAGCAGTGATCGTAGCCGACCGGATCCGCTTCGATCTGCTTCAATCGTTCGCCGATCGCATGCGGGGACGTGAAATCGAGCACCGTTCGTGCAACATCGGCCAACTCGCCCGTCGGAATCAAACCGTCATCGACAGGCAAATACTTGTCCGACTCAAGTTGCAGCTCGTGATTTTCAATCGTTCCCGAACCGGCACCCGCCAAATTCCAGTAGTTGTGATTCGTCAGGTTGCAGGGAGTCGCTTTGTCGGTCGTGGCACTGAACTCCATCCGCAACTCGTTCGAGTTCGTCAGTGTGTAAACCGCCGTCACATCAAGATTGCCGGGATAACCTTCTTCGCCGTCGGGGCTGCGGCGGGTGAACTTGACGCCAAGTTGATCACCCGATCCAAATGATTCAGCTATCCAGACTTGTTTGTCGAAGCCGGCTTCGCCGCCGTGCAGGTGGTTCTCGCCATTGTTGGTCGCGAGCGTGTACTCTTGTCCGTCGAGTGTGAACTTGCCCTTGGCAATGCGATTGCAGTAACGGCCGACCGTCGCGCCGAAATACGGGTGTCGAGGCAAGTAACCGTCGAGCTTGTCGAATCCGAGCGTGATATTCGCGAGCTTGCCGTCGCGGTCTGGAGTCTCGACGGAAACGACGATTGCTCCATAGTTTGTCAGCTTGACGATCATTCCGTTCGCATTCGTGCAGGTGTAAAGGTCGATTCTTTGCCCATCTTCAGTCTTGCCAAATGGTGCCCTCGCGATTGTTATCACGGGCTTCTTCTCCGTAGTTTGTGTGGTTTGGCCAGCCAGCTCGGACGCGGGGGCTGCGACCGGTTCGGGCACCTCCGCCTCGCTCTCCATCGGCATCTCGACGTTCATTTCCGGATCGACTGCGGCTGACGTTGTATTCGAAGCCGCCGCAGGGGCAGGTGCCGGTTTGTTCACTGTCTCGACTCGGCATCCCCCTAGCGCGACAACGCTTAGCATGAGACAACTGGCGATCAGGTGCTTGCACGTCATTTAGTGTTCCTCGTCGCCGTTTTTTTTCGTCAAGGTCAGAGAATTGTGAGTGTTTTTGAACGCACCGTCCTCGATGCGTCCGCGTATTATGTTCGGGCCAGCCGGGAGCGTACAGGCCCCCGCCGCCCGAACGGCCCGCGGACATCGACGCGAACTTGCCTCAAGATCTCTCCGTTTGGAAGCCCCATGAAGGCTGGCTGGGTGGACCGTCGGGCGGACGTTTGCGGATCGTGAGTTCCGGCCTCTTCGAAGCATTGCCAGTGCTTCCTGGGCACGTGTCGATCACCGTCAGCAAAAAGAACGACGATCTCGCTGACTGCGCGATTATGGCGATTATGCGCGCCATCGCTGCTCATTGACTGCCCAACACGCTGTCAAAATACGAAGTCTACACAATTCGGATGGCGCGGCACCGGCATGCTCACGAACCGCACTTAATCGACCGAAAAATCACTTTAGTCCGCGGAATTAATTTTATACTCAAACGCTAGCATGGCTTCGTTTGCCGAATTTGAACCGTGATCGAGAATAGCGGCCTTTCGCAGGCGGGTGGGGCCAGTGGATGCGGGTTCCCGACGCGCTCGCACATGTCGATTACTAACTACTAACTAGGTCTCAAAGACAGGAGGTCGTGAAATGAAGCGATTCTTTGCGTTCGTACCAGGCTTGTTCCTGGCTGCGATGACTACTGTACCGGTGACTGCTGACGAGTCGCTGAGCTACAGCATATCTGACAACGTATCTGTCGAGCCTGTGAGCCTGCTCGGTGATGCACCGACGCCCGGCCAGAAGGACGATGCCTGCGCCTGCGACACGAAAGGCGGCAAAGGCGGAAAGGGCGGTTGCAGCTGTTACCTCTGGGGCCCCGACGAAGCCTACTCGCTGTACTCCGGTGACAACGGCCTTGGCATCTCCGTAGGTGGTTGGACACAGTTCGGTTACCACAATCGGAATAGCTTGGCTGGTGTTGCCGGGAATGATGGATTCAACCAGAACCGGGACGGCTTCAATCTGCATCAGCAATGGCTCTACGCCGAGCGGACGGCGGACGGCAGTTGCGGTTGGGATTGGGGTTTCCGTGCGGACATCATGTACGGTATCGATGCCAACAACACCCAAGCGTTCGGCAACAATCCGGGCAGCTGGGATTACTTGAACGGCTTGGATTATGGGGCCTATGGTTGGGCGATTCCTCAGTTGTACGCCGAGTTGGCGAACGGCGATCTGTCCGTCAAGATCGGTCACTTTTTTACGTTGATTGGTTACGAAGTGGTGACTGCTCCCGACAACTTCTTCTACAGCCATGCCTTTACGATGAACAACAGCGAACCGTTCACTCACACGGGTGCGATTGCCACGTACGGTTACTCGGAAGATTTGACATTGTACGGCGGCTGGACGCTTGGTTGGGACACGGGTTTCGATCAGTTCGGTAGCGGCAGTAGCTGGTTGGGCGGTTTCGGATACGCGTTGTCTGAAGACATTTCGCTGACCTACATGAGCACGTATGGTGACTTTGGTTGGCTCGGTCCCGGTGCGAACGATTCCTACTCGCACAGCGTCGTTGTGGACTTCACGCTCACGGAGAAACTCAACTACGTCTTGCAGTCCGATATGGTGCGTGCCGGCGCCTACGATACGGTCGGCATCAACCAGTATCTGTTCTACACGCTCAACGATTGCACTGCCGTGGGAGCACGTGTCGAGTGGTGGAAGAACGATGGACTTTCGGTCAATGCCGCCACGTTCGGCTTGAACTACCGACCGCATGCCAATTTGGTGCTGCGACCGGAAGTCAAGCACGAGTGGGTGCCTGGTTCAGACTTTGACCAGACCATCTTCGGCATGGACATGATCTTGACGTACTAAGATTCGACGGAATTGCGTTTCATCGGGGGGATGAAGCGTGAATAAAGATACCGCGGCGGCACCGGCTTTCTCCCAAGGCTGGTGCCGCCGCTTTTTATTGCGCCGGCGCGGTCGCCGGAACAGGCGAGGAGCGAACAGAAGATGTCAACGAGCGACTCCCGCGAAGTCTCTGTCGGTCGAGTTGTCTTGGCCAGCTTTATCGGTACGACGATCGAATGGTACGACTTCTTCATCTACGGGACGGCGGCGGCATTAGTGTTCGGCCGCCTGTTCTTTCCGGAATTCGAACCGCACACCGGGACGATGTCTGCCTACGCAACATTCGCCGTCGGATTTTTTGCGCGGCCGATCGGTGGGATCGTCTTCGGACACTTTGGCGATCGGCTCGGTCGCAAGACGATGCTCGTCACGACATTGACCATCATGGGCGTGGCAACCTTTCTGATCGGTGTGCTGCCGACGTATGAAACCGCTGGCATCCTGGCACCGATGCTGCTAGTCACCTTACGTTTCGTCCAGGGCTTGGGAGTCGGTGGCGAATGGGGCGGAGCTGTCTTAATGGCCGTTGAACACGGTCATCGCGGCCGACGCGGATTGTATGGCAGTTGGGTGCAGGCTGGCGTGCCGGTCGGCCTGTTGTTGGCGACCGCCGTCTTCGCAATCTTCAGCTCGCTACCGGAGGAGCAATTCCTGGCGTGGGGATGGCGCGTGCCGTTCTTGCTCGGCATTGTGTTGCTCGGCGTCGGCATGTTCATCCGTGTTCGCATCATGGAGAGTCCGCTGTTTGCAAACGTCAAGTCGAAGCAGCCGATGCCCTCCTTGCCGGTGTTGGAAGTTCTGCGCCAGCATCCGGGCAATGTCTTGCTGGCGATGGGGGCAAGGTTTGCCGAGAACGCTTCATTCTACATCTTTACCATCTGGGTAATTTCGTATGCCACGGAAACTCTCGATGTGGCGAAGAATACGATCTTGACCGGGATCTGGCTGGCCGCGGCCGTTCAGTTCTTTGCAATACCAACCTTTGGCCTCTTGTCGGATCGTGTGGGACGCCGCCCCGTTTATCTGAGTGGTGCCCTGTTCATCATGTTGTTCGCGTTTCCGTTTTTCTGGCTCGTCAACACACAGGTAAACTATCTTGTCTGGCTTGCGATCATCCTGGGCTTGGTGGGTCATGCGGCGATGTATGGTCCGCAAGCAGCGTTCTTTTCCGAGTTGTTCGGCACGAACGTGCGTTACACCGGCGCATCACTCGGCTATCAAGTCGCTTCTCCTCTCGCAGGCGGATTGGCCCCGCTGATCGCGACTCAACTGCTCGTTGTCGGCGATGGCAGTCCCTCGCTAGTCGCTATCTATTTGATCGTTATGGGCATCATTACACTCGTGGCCGTTTATCTCGCGGCCGAGACGTATCGAACAGAGATCCATGACTGAAGCTGGGTCGCGACCTCAGGGCGGCACCGAGGGAGTTTGATCGACCTGGCACCCGGACGCTAGTTCCAAACAAAAAAGCGCCGCGGGAAAAAACCTGCGGCGCTTTTGAATTGGATTCGGTCGCGAAGCGACATGTTAACGCTTCGAGAACTGAGTGCCTCGACGGGCACCGTGCAAACCGCACTTCTTGCGCTCTTTCATACGAGCGTCCCGAGTGAGGAAACCACCGTCGCGAAGAGGTATGAAGAGTTCTTCGTTGTAGCTCATCAAAGCACGAGCCAGGCCCATCCGAATGGCTCCCGATTGGCCGGCGCTGCCACCGCCCGATGCACGCACCAAGATATCAACACTTTCGCGCTGCCCGCAGGCATCGAGGACGTCGAAGATCCAACGGCGATTCTGATCTTCCGTGAAGTATTCCTCAAAGGCGCGTCCGTTCACGGTGATCTTGCCGCTGCCGGCACGAACACGAACGCGAGCGACCGACGACTTTCGTCGTCCGGTTCCCAAGGCATCGCCGTTTAACTTGTCTTTCTTTACTGCGACCATTTGTTTCGCTCTGCTCGAGTTTCAATAATTCGTTTACTTGCCGCCCAGATCACGCGACGCGGGCTGCTGTGCCTGATGCGGATGTTCCGAGCCCGCGTAGACCTTTAGCTTTTCTAGCATGCGCCGGCCGAGACGATTCTTCGGCAACATACGGCGGACCGCTTCGCGAAGGATCTCTTCCGGCTTCTTTTCGAGACGCTTCTCAGCCGTTTCGCTTCGCAGCCCGGGATATCCGGTGTACCAAGTGTATTTCTTTTGCGCCCACTTCTTGCCGCTGAACTGGACCTTCTCGGCATTCGTGACGACGATGAAGTCACCCGTGTCCACGTGCGGCGTATAAGTCGCGCGGTGCTTGCCCATCAGGATGACAGCAATATCACTGGCTAAGCGGCCAACGATCTTATCGGTCGCATCCACATGCCACCATTTCGGCGTTAACTCGCCGGGCTTCGCCATATAAGTCTTTGTGTTGACCAACTTTGCATTCTCCCGGAGGCAGCGTGTAGGCGCTTGAACGTGGTTTTTCGGTGTCGCGACTCGATGCGTGAAACGCCTAGTTCGCAGTGATTACCTATTGTGGAAACGAGTGATTTTAGCGACCCAAATCGGGGGCAGCAACCGCTCTTTGGCGAACGGCGACGGATTTGGGGCCATGCGATGCCATGAAACACCCACCCGCCGGAACTGAATCTGGATCACGAGGTTTCATTGGTCATTGGGAGTTGGAACTTCCGAAGGCACCGTCTTGGCTAGTCTTCCATCACGTCAGCTTCGCGTTTCTTCGCCAACTCGTTCACCTGTTCCTCGTATTTCTTGATCAGCTCTTGGACTTCGTTCTTGGTGTCATCACGAATGTCTTCGCTGATCGTCTTGTCCTTTTCAGCTTGGTCGGCCGCTTTATTGGCATCACGACGAACATTGCGGAGCGAGACCTTGGCTTCCTCGCTGATCTCCTTGATCCGACCGACCATCTTCTTGCGGACTTCGCCAGAGAGTGGCGGAATATTGATGCGGATGAGACGGCCATCACTCTGCGGATTGAAACCCAAATCGCTGGCGATAATGGCCTTTTCGATTTCCTTGATGGTGCTTGGATCATACGGACGAACGACGATCTGCGTCGGTTCGGGAGCGCCCACGGAAGCCAGTTGCTTGATCGGGGTTGGTGAACCGTAGACGTCGACTCGCAAAGTGTCGACCAGCCCTGGGTTGGCTCGCCCGGTGCGAATGCCAGCCAGCGAGGATTTCAGGTGAGCGATCGCTTTGTCCATGCGATCTTCGGCGTCGAGCAGGATTTCTTCGGCGGACATAATAGACCTCTCATTTCTTAGACGCTGGAGCGATCAACGTCCCGACCTTCTCTCCCCGTACAGCTCGCTGGATGTTGCCGTCCTTTCGGTAATTGAAGACCAGGATCGGCACCGCGTGCTCCATACAGTGAGTAATGGCGGTCGAGTCCATCACACGCAGATTCTTCTCCAGCACGGTGTTGAAGTCGAGTTCACGATACAGGACGGCGTGCGGATTCTTTTCGGGGTCTTCGCTGTAAACACCGTCAACGCGAGTTGCCTTCATGACGATTTCGGCTTCGAGTTCCAACGCGCGCAACGCAGCAGCCGTGTCAGTTGTCACGAATGGCCCGCCGGTTCCCGCCGCGAGGATGATGATGCGGCCCTTTTCCAAATGACGATGGGCTCGCCGGCGGAGATACGGTTCGGCGACGCCGTCCATCTGGATCGCAGACATCAAGCGAGTCTCACAGCCGATCGACTCCAACGCATCTTGCAGAGCAAGTCCGTTGATCACGGTTGCCAGCATTCCCATGTAGTGGGCGGTCGCTTCGTGGATACACGCGCTGGCGTCTTTGAACTGAGCACCGCGAAGGATATTTCCGCCGCCGATGACGACGGCGATCTGGCAGCCAAGCTCTTGCGCCTGATGGACTTGCCGGGCGATATGCACGACCTCTTCCATGCTGATGCCGCGTTCACCACCACGGCAAAAGCTCTCGCCCGAAAGCTTGAGGATCACGCGCTTGTAGCGGGGCGTCTCACTTGTCGATTCACTCATCGAAACTCCACCTTGCGGAAGCAGGCATAAAAAAGCCCCGGACGCATCCGGGGCCGTTCGAGAAGCAACCGCTTACTCGCCTAATACCCAATGCACGAACTGAGCAATTTCCATTGCGTTCTCTTTGGCGTATTGCCCCACGGTTTGCTTCGGCTCTTTGACAAACGGCTGCTCGAGGAGAACACGCTCGGCGTAGTAGCTGCGCAGGCGACCTTCCACCATCTTATCGACGATATTCTCCGGCTTGCCTTCTTGGAGCGCGGCTTCACGCAGGATTTTACGCTCCGTTTCGACCTCGGCGGCATCCAGATCTTCGACGTTCAATGCCGCTGGCCGCATCGCGGCGATGTGCATGCAAACGTCCTTGGCGGCGACGTCGTTGCCTCCTTGGACGCCGGCCAGCACACCCGCGATCGTTCCCGCGTTGTGGCTGTATCCGCCAGTTGCTCCCTCAAGACGTTGCAGGCGACCTACGTTAAAGACTTCTCGGATCTTGTTCATTAGATCGTCACGCTGCTCGCCAAGCGTCTGACCGGACTTGCTAGGAGAAGGCTGGGCGAGAAGTTCGTCGACGGACGACGCACCCGGTCCGGTGGCAAGTTGCTGGGCCAAGTCGTTGGCCAACTGAATGAACTCGTCGTTCTTAGCAACGGGATCACTTTCGCATTTAAGCTCGACAATCGCACCAGTCGCTTTGTCGAGACCGGCGTAAAGCCCGAAACGCCCGAAGGCTGTCTCGCGATCCCCTCTTCCGCCCATCACCTTGAGACCACGTTCACGAAGCCATTGGATAGCGGCCTCTTCGTTTCCGTCGCACTCGGTCAGTGCTTTCTTACAGTCCATCAGTGGCAAACTGGTTTTCTCCCGTAAAGACTTCACGGCGGCGGCTGTGATTGCAGCCATGCTATTTCTCCTTGCGGTTGTCTGTTCAGCTATTTGAATCCAGCCTGCAAGTGGTACGACACCCAAGAGGCCGGAAGAGTTCAATGAAGATCCACTCAGACTCGCAATGACTGCCAGAAACGAATTATCGCCACTGGGAGTATCAGCGAGTCGAGACACCTACGACGCGTCATCCGCCCCGTCCGCCTCCGACTTGGCATCCGCTTCGGCCTGCACATCGGGTGCGGCCTCGGCGACTTTGGGCTGGGCGTCCTTGTTCTGCATCGCGACGTTTGTCTTTGCCGCGACGATGGCATCCGCCACTTGCTTGGCGATCAACTCGATCGATCGGATACCGTCATCGTTGCCGGGGATCGGCAAATCGACCAAGTCCGGATCACAATCCGTATCGATCAAAGCGACCGTCGTGATGCCAAGCTTGCGGGCTTCGCAGATCGCGTTGTGTTCCTTCTTGGGATCGAAGACGATCAAGCACTCCGGCAAACGGTTCATCGATCGCAAACCGTTCAGGTTGCGATACATCTTTCGATACTCACGGTTCAACGCCGATTGCATCTTCTTCGAGTACGTCGCAAGCTCGTCGCTGGTCCGCAGCCGTTCCAACTCTTCCAAGCGGGCAAGCCGGTTACGAATCGTGCGGAAGTTCGTCAGCGCACCACCAAGCCAGCGCTCGTTCACAAACGGCATTCCGCAACGAAGCGCCTCCCGCTCAATCGTTCCGCTGGCCTGGCGCTTGGTCCCGACAAACAAGATCAAGCTGCCACCAGCGGCGACATCGCTGAGGTATTTCTTGGCTCGCAGCAGGCCGCGAACGGTCTCGCGGATATCGATGATGTGAATTAGGTTCTTGCGGGCGTAGATATACGCCGCCATCTTAGGATTCCAACGGCTGGCCCGGTGGCCGAAATGCACGCCGGCTTCAACGAGTTCCTGAACAAGTGTATTCGCCACAAACAAACTCCCTAACTTCTAGTGACCAACGAGCGATGACGAGCTGAACCCGCCACAGGTCGAACCTTCGCTCATTCAGCCGAAGGACAAAAGAGCTTCCCCGCCAGTCGCAAATCGTGCTACATGCCCAGTTTGCGGCGAGGATACAAGCGACTGAATTTATCAGCCTGGAGAAATCAGGTCAATTGGGAGTCGAGCGCGGAGTAGCATGGCCTCGTAGGCCGTGCCTTTTTTGAAGCGTTCCCAAGCCGACACGGCCTACGAGGCCATACTACTTCTTGCTGCCACCGCGACTTACTCATCCTTGGCACCACCAAGCGTGACCGTAATCTTGTACTCAGTTTGAAGGTGTGCGTGTGCCTGGCTGGCGTGGCCGTCCTTGGGGAAATTCTTGCAAACTTGCTGAAAGGCCTTGATCGCGGCTTCTTTATTGCCGGCTTGCTCCTGGGTATAGCCGATCTGAAGCATCGCCCAGGGGGCGGAATTCGGGGCGCCGCCGACGATCTGGCTGTACATAATCACCGCTTCGCCATACTCCTTCAACGCGCGATGGCACGCCGCCATCTCCTGGTAGTTGCTCGGAAAATTGTTGCACTGGCGATAGTAGCCGATCGCTTCTTTGTACCGGCCCGAATCGCGATAACTCGCCGCGATCAGCCATAACCACTGCTCGGCTTTCGCGCTGTCCGACTTCATCAGTTCGTTATAGACTGCGATCGCCTGGTCGTACTTGCGGGCTTCGCGATAGGCGTTAGCGACTTCACTGCTCCAGCGGGACTGATTGTCCGGGTCGGCCGCGACGTTGCGTTGATAGGCCTGGACCGCCGCGTCGTAGTTCTGTTGCTGCCGATAGCTGTAAGCAATTTGGTTCTGTGCTTCGATCTTATTCTCGAACTTCGCGTACTGGCCGCGCGCCGGATCGTATTGCCCGATCGACTTGTACCAATCACCAAGGCGTTGCAGTGTCGAGTCGTTTGGCCCGAAGCTCTTTAAGATTTGCTCATAGGTTTCAAGGACTTTCGCCTCGCGGCGCGAGGCGGCTTGCAGGTCAGCCACCGCGTACCAATCCAGCAGTGCCGCTTGTTTTGCCTCGGCGGTCGAGCGATCGGCCGGGATCTGCTGGCGAATCCAAGCGACGCCTTGATCCGCGAGCTGCTCGCCTTTCGACCGCGTTTCGTCTTTGCTCGTCAGTCGACTGACGGGCGCACGGCTGAAATTCGATACTTGAACGACCAACTGATCCGCCGGGTAAGTCGTCGCCAAAGACTTCACGGCCTCGTCAAAGGAGCCGTACTCGAACAGATGGGCCGCAAGTTGTTGAGAGGCGCTGACGCAATGGTTCGTCGACTCGCGAGTCCGCTCGGTATCAAATGCCAGCCGCCCCCATAACTTGACGCGGGCCTCGACGTCCTCATCGATCGCCGTGATATCGATCAGATCCACCGTTGCATAGACCGCCGCAAGGTGCTTCGGATGTTTCTCGAGAACCACCTGGTGCGCCTTCTTGGCCTTGGCAACTTCGCCCATGTCCTTGTAGGCATGCCCGATGTAATAGGCTGCCGCAATCGCCTCGGGTGAATCGGGCCAGTAGTCGAGAATCGACTGAAACCCTTCCTTGATGGCCGTGTTTTGTTTTCGCAGTTCAAGCTGACAGAGGCTCCACTTCAGCTGCGAGTAAGCCGCGCCTTCGCTTTGCTCGTAGAGCGTCAGGAATTTCTCATACTCGGGCAAGGCGACTTTGTAGTTCTTCTCGCGATAGTACTTTTCGGCAATGTTCAATTGGTAACGCTCTGCCTCGCGCAACTCCTTCCAGCGGGCCAGCGACAATTCGTCGAGCGGCTCCGCATACAAGGGCGTCGTCAGGACGGCACTTGCCAAAAAGAGCACAAAGAGTTTCGTCAACGTTGCCTTCATTTGTCTCACTTCTTTCGCTGCTGCCGCGAGGCCAGCCATTTACTGTATTCCGAATGGGCGTAGAAGATAACATTAGTTCCCAGCTGATAACAAGCTTCGTAGATCTCCGGCGACACGCCCGAATGATCGTCGGTCCAAGCGTCGCCGATGTCGCCCGGATGGTAGTAGCAGACCAACCGGCCGTCGACTCGCCAACCGAGAGCGTCCTTGCCGCCGTGCGGAGCGACGTAGGGCAAGAACGGGATCTGAAACGGGATGCGATGGATGGTGTCATCCAGCGGAATGCGGCTGGGCCGGACGTTTGGCAACACGCGTCCCATGAGCCCCACGAACTGGTTGTGAAACTGGCCGCTGCCACCGTTGTCACCGAAGATCATGCCGTGCTTATCGAGCAGGTACTCGCGCAACACCTTGATCTCGCTGTCGGACATCGAGATGCTCCTCTGGCCGGTCAGATAGACCATCGGCGGGCTCTTCTCGGCAGGAAAATTCTTCAGTTGTCCGACCGTTCGCGATTCGGTTTGTTTGGCGACCTTTTGTTTGGTCCGGATGCCATATTCGATCAGCATGTTCACGTCCGCGCCAATGCCAAAGTCCTGATCCCAGTCACCTCCAGCGTACTCCAATCGGATGAAGCGAACTTGCCCTTGCTGCGTTCCTCCGGCGAAACCCGCTCCAGCACCTTCACCGTAACCAACTGTATAAGCATGTTCGGTGATCTCGGTCAGCTGTAACTTGATTTCGTCGATCGGCGGCACCTTGAAGCTGATCGCGCTGAACGGATTGACGACGAACTTTTTCTTGATCACTTTCTGGACTTTGATTGTTTGCGCGATGGCCTTTTGTTCGCCGCCGCCCGCCGGCATTTCATACAACTCCTGGCAGCCGCCCAGTTGCGTGAAGATCAAGAACAGAATCAGGAACACGACCGAATACCCGGATAACGCGGCAACCGATTGGTTCAGCTTGGCATTCCGCCTGCCGTAGTACCACGCCAATGGATCGAGCGGGTTGCTAATCCGTTGGTCGCTTCGGGCACCATCCGCTCGTGGTGTTGCGAGTGTTGCCAGAACGATCGGTGACTCGGCGCGTTGGGCCAACCGGCGAGCTTCATACCGTTGCGAGGCGCGCTCGATGGCCCAGACCGCCCACGCGAGCCCGACCAAGAACAACCCGGCCGTACCAACGCGAGCGACGTGCGCTCGCAGAACATCCCATTCGAGCGAGTCAAGAGCGAACACTCCGAGGTGCCACAACAAGACATACGCCAGCGACAACACGATGCAAACGGCCAGCTTCCATTGACGGGCGGAACGCATTACCCAGCGAATCCAGCCGAGCGAAACCGGAATCGAAGCGAGAAAGACCGTTGCCTGTAGTGCGCTGACAACGAACGCGTCAAACTGAATCCACATCCAATTCGCCAGGCAAAGCATCCAGATCGCGACATATGCACCCGTGAGGCGTGCAGCGAGTCGCGGAATCGTGGGAGCCCGGTTGGTGGATGTTTGCATCAGACGATCGGCTATTCAATGCCATCCAGAAGCTTGTCGAGTTTATTGTCGAGCGGGTTCGTTTTCGGGTCGGCTTCAGCCGTGCCGCCGATTCCCATCGCCTGCGCCGCGCGTTCCAGATCCGGCTCGGTGGAGGTTGCGGCTGTTTGTTCCGTAGGACCAACACTCGTCTCCACGGCAGGCTGCTCTTGTACAGCGGCAGCGGACGCCGGTTTCTCACTGACGCTCGCGGAACCACTCTGGAGTGCGTACGGAACAACGGTCAAAACAACCAGCAGCACTAAGCAACCAACCGTCGCGGTGAGGATGCTTCGAAACAGGTTGCTCTCAGCCACCACGCCCATCACTTCCTCGGGGCTGCGGCCTTTCAGGCGGCTGAGAAAATCGCGTAGCTCCGCGGCCGACGTGCCACCCTCGGTCTTCAGTCGTTGAAAATCGCTCGCGATTCCGCTGGTTCGATTCTGTTGTTGTTCAAGATGTTCTTTGGTGCTATCCATTTTGTGATTCCTTCATTGCTGTTCGCTCCGCGAGCATAGCATTTTGTCCGCGGGGCGAACAACGACCATGCTGCAGTTCTAATCCCGCTTTTCTTCGACGATGTGAATTAAGTCACCGCCGGCTTCGCTAATCGCTTCGATCACTGGTTCAAACCGCTGAGCGAGTGTGTCGTTATGCACTTTGACGAGGACACTTCGCTTGCCTTGTGGTGCGTCGCCCAACGCGGTTTCAATTCGTCCGGCAAGTTCTGCCACACCAATCTGCTGTCCATTGAGATAGAGTTTGCTGTCCGAGTCGATCAAGACGCTCACCATCGCGTGTCCCGCATTCTCAAGATTCGTCGCGTTGGCCGGTGTCCATTGCAGATGGCTGTCGTCTTGAGCCCGAGCAAGAATCACGAAGAAGATCAGCAGATTGAACGCGATGTCGCCCATCGCCATGCTGGGAACTTCAGCTCGAGATTTTCGCCGGGTGATTTTCATGTTCGCAGGAGAGCGGAGCCGACAAGTCTCGGCTTGGCGTAAGGTAGGTGTTCAACGAAAGCGTCAGGGGCGTGCGTCCGTGGCGGCCGCACACGCGACCGTTCACAGTGTCATCATTATGAACCACAACGCCCGCTTTTGTAACAGGGTAAACGTGATGCAGGGGGGGGATTTCGAGGTTGTCAATCCGCAGCTAACCCAGGCGACACCTGACGTGGATAGCGTCCCGATTCAACTTCTCGGAGAAGACTGCTTCACAGTTTCTTCGCCTTCTCAAGTTCTTCGGCGTACTTCTTTTTGTAGAACTCCGCGCTCGCTTTCTCGACGGCTTGTTCATAATGCTTGACGGCCAACTTGCCTTCGCCAGCCGCGAGAAACACTTCACCCAGTTCGGAGTGCCAGCGATCGAGTGACTTCTGGGCTCGGGCGTCGGGCCCCATCGAATCGGCTTTCTTAGCCGCCGTCAGGGCCTTACTCTTTTGTCCGGCTTTGAGCCACGAGCCGGCGGCTTCCTTGTGATGCCAAGCTTCTTCGTCTTTGTTCAGCGGCGCGATTTCCTCGAACAGTTCCGCACTCTCCACAAACTGTTTCGCCAATCGATAGGCAAACGCAAGTTTCCCTGCCGTGTCGACTTCCAACTCCTTTCCTTCCGCCTTGTTCAAAGCCAGGAGAAGCTTGAGGTACTCGGCTTGCTTGCCGAAGTCCCGGTCCAACCGGCCGTGGTAAATGGAAAGAACGTACATCGAGGTCCGGTCCTTGGGATTCTTCTTGAGTCGCTCTTCGTATCGTTTCAGGGTGGCCTCTTGCTGCCCTTTCTTATGAGCCAGTCCCAGTAGCGACTGGCAGGTCAGCGACGCCATGGCCGGATAGGGCGCGTGGTCGATCACGAACTCGGCGGACTCGTACATGTGAGGAAAGTCGCCTCCTTCGGCATAGACGACAAGCAATGCCTGATGGACGCGGCACTTGTCTCTATCTGAATCAGCCAGCTTGGCCGCCGCCTCCAGTGGCCCGCGGCTTTCCGCCAGCTTTCCACCGTTGTACAGCTTCGCTCCCGCCGCCATCGCCTCGCGGTAACTAGAGAAACTAGCCTCTTGGGCCACGACCGTCGATCCAACAACCAGAAATAGCAACCAGCAGATAGCAAAGCGACGAGGCATTTTGTAATTCCTTGAGTTGGTAGACAGCGTTCTTCGGAGATGGCGCTCCGCCAATTATAGCAGTGTAAGGCAACTCCCGGAAATTGGCATACCGGAGAACCGCAGACTAGCGCCAGACGGCTGATTTCATCAGTCGGTACGCGCTAGCGTCCGGTCCCCTCTCAAACCGTTGATTGTTCTCCAGGAGTTGCCTAAAGCTCAGTGCGAGGCGAGCAATGTAGGGGCGGCGAGTCTTCGAGCCCCACGAGAAGCCTGGCTCACTTCGGCTTCTTTCCCCGTACCGCCGGGATGACAATGATCGCGATCACCGCCAAAATCGCCACGCCGCCGATCTGCTTCGACAGTTCGTGCGTGTCGATTGTACCAACGTCCTGCTGAGCCAAAGGAAGCGGCACATTTACCCATGTCAATTCAGCCTGGGCGACAATGGTTCCACGAAAGCTTCCGTGATCCTGTGCTCCCGCAATAGCGGGTACGAGCAAGAGGGCTAGGATGGCATATCGATGGATCATGGTTTGCTCTCAAGCTCGTGCTTTTAAGCCAAGAATCGGCTCCTGTCACCTGGTCCAAATGGACTAAACTGTTACCTGGAAAGTTCTGTCGCACGCACTCGCGGACGGGAGACCACCCCACAACAGGTCCACAACTAGACGGTATGGCGATTCGCAAGCTCCCATTCGGCCATGATCGCGCGCACCGCACCGAGTTCCTCCGCTTCACGGCGACCAGCGGCCAGAACGTCATGGCCTTTGCCACACGACCTGTCTTCACCATGCCGGCCAAAGGGGACGTCGCGTCCGCCCTGGAGGCGATCAACACCATTGCCACCATCGAGGATGTCACATCCTTGGCCGCCATGTAATCTGTCGTCACCATCTCCACCAAAGAGAACGTCACGGCCATATCCACCGTACAACCGATCATCACCGCCGCCGCCGAAGAGTACATCCCGGCCTTGACCGCCGCGCAATCGATCATCGCCATCTCCGCCCTCGAGAGTGTCGTGGCCTTTGCCTCCATGAAGCCGGTCGTCAATATACCGTCCGTAGAGGGTGCGGGCTCTGATTCGTCGGTCCTTGATCGATAGCTGCTTGTAGGACGACTTCGGATCACGCTCCAAGAACTTGTATTGAATAACGGTACTCATGCTTGCCCTTTCGATTTCAAGAACGATCGTACTTTCCCAGTTCTATCGTCAATCCACAGCGCAAACAAAAAACCCGGTCGGGATGGCTAATCCCGGCCGGGTTTTCGTTTTTCAATTTGGTAGTTGTTGAGACAAGCTCAACGGTCTCTTGAGAACTTGAGTCCTGCTCCCACGGTAAGCACTTCACATGTCACCACATGAAGGCTGCTTATCCTTAGAAAGGAGGTGATCCAGCCGCAGGTTCCCCTACGGCTACCTTGTTACGACTTAGTCCCAAT
>JAQBZB010000062.1 GCA_027622275.1 Planctomycetota bacterium
CCACACTTCGACGTGTGTTCGGTCCAAATCTTCGAAGCAAGGAGGCTCGACTTCAGTGCGAATTCCCCATCACAAACAACTCTACTTGGGCTGTCCGGCCATCTCGCAAGTCACGCTCAATACCAATTGCAGAGACCGCATGATTCCGATTCTTCGCGGCCTGCAACATCTTTACTCGCAGCCAAAGCTCCGTCAGCAAGCACTCGACTTGATCGAGCAGGATGTCCTCGGCGATGCCGATGCCAACCGCGGCCGACCTGGTATGACATTGTGGCAGATTCTCGTCCTCGCGTCAGTACGCCAGGGATGCGATTGCACCTACGATCATTTGCAAGATCTGGCCGAGAACCACAACAACCTGCGGCACATCCTGCAAGTCTTCCAAGACTGGAAAGACGAGCCTTTCGACTGGAGACGCATCCGTGACAACGTGTGTCTGGTCCAACCCGAAACGATCGAGAAGATCAATCACTTGATCGTCGCCGAGGGACATCGCCTGGCACCCGCCGCCGTCGAAACAATCCGGGGCGATACGTTCGTCGCCGAGACCAACGTTCACTATCCCACCGAGTCGAGTTTGATCCTCGACGGTTTGCAGAAGATCCTCACGTTGGCGCCGGAGTTGGCGAGCCTGCTCGGTCTGCTCGGCTGGCGGCAAGCCAAGTCGCTGTACAAGAAAGCGAAGCGGGCGGCCCGCGAGATCGGACGCGTGAAGAAGGGCCGCAACTATGAAGCTCGCTTGCAAGCCGGTTATGACAAGCTGCTGCAAATCACGGAGATGGTGTTGCCCCGGACGCAAGACTTGCTGGACCGAGCGCTGCAGAACCTGCCGACCGATGCCGATGTATTCGCCGCCGCGGAAGCCGCTAACTTGCTGAATGACTTGGTTTATTGGCACGCGGCGACCACGCAGGTGTGCGGCACGGCTCGTCGTCGCGTGATGGAAGGCGAGAAGGTTCCCAACACGGATAAGCTGTTCAGCCTCTTCGAACCCGACACCGAACTCCTCATCCGCGGCAAAGCCGGCCAGCCGATTCAATACGGCCACAAGGTGTTGGTGATCGAAGATGCTTTGGGGTTTCTGTGTCATTACAAAATCGTGCCGCTGGCCACGGACGACCGCGATGTTCTGATCCCGGAAGTCACGTCGTTGCAGCAGCGTTTGGGAGGCCAGATCCAACGCGCGTCGTTCGATCGCGGCTTTCACTCTCCCGAGAATCAAACGCAGCTTGCCGAGTTGATCGCGCATCCTTGCTTGCCGAAGCCGGGCGTGAAGCAAGCGGCAGCGCAAGCGAGTCAGGCCTCGGTCGAGTTCCGTCAAGCCCGGCAGAAACATCCCGGCATCGAGTCGGCGATCGGTGCCTTGCAGTCGGGTAACGGCTTGGATCGTTGCCGCGACCACAGCCAGATCGGTTATGCCCGTTACGTTGGCTTGGGAGTGTTGGGTCGCAACCTTCTGACCTTGGGCAAGCTGCTGTTGTCGCGTGAGCATCCGGACTGCATCGCCGCCGCGAGTTTGCGCGACGCAGCTTAGCTCAGTCGCCGTCACTGCCTCTTTCAGTTCCGTGCATCGCACCGGTCGGCAACACGTCTGCGCCCCGATCACCCCAAGACGCTCCATCACGTCATCTCACCGAGCATTCTCGCCTCAGCAGCCGCAAAAACGCCTCCTTGCCACCGCGCTCGCCCACGCCCACCAACCGCAATTCAGAAAATCGCCCTTTTCCCGACAGGCACTAGCTACGAGGTGGAGGTTACGCGGCCGTTCGCTCAGCGACCGGAATTTAGAACGCTCGTTCGCGGAGCGAACGGCCACGTGGGACTACTCGTCCTTCGAATCCGCTTCGGGCTCGTCAGAAGCGGCAGCGTCTTCAGACGCTGCTGATTCGGCCACGGCTTCGGTCGATGACTCTGACTCAGCTTCGTCATCGCCACCGAAGGACGGCTTCTCGCTACGAACAGTTTCTCGGTCGTGGACACCGACAAACTCGATGATGGCCTGTAGGCCAGCATCACCCAAACGCGGCTTTGCCAGACGCAACACGCGCGTGTAGCCACCATCGCGGTCGGCAAAGCGCGGAGCAATATCGTCAAAGAGAATTTTCACGGCTTGCTTGTCCCCGAGCAACTGCAATGCACGCCGTCGAGCAGCCACCGTGGGTGCAATGGCTGCGCACCACTTCTGCCACTGATCGCTGGAACGCCACTGCTTCCACTCGGAACTGCCACGTTCGGCCGTCGTTGCGAACTGTTCTGCGTTCTCTTGGTGCTTGAGAGAATGACGGGCAATCGTGATGCACTTCTCGACCAGCGGACGGACTTCCTTGGCCTTGTGCAACGTCGTGGTGACGCGTCCTTTGACCTTAGGTTGGTTCGCATCGAACTCGGCATCTCGTTCTGTCAGAATCAAGCTACTCGCCAAATTGCGCAACATCGCGCGGCGATGGCTTGGGGATCGTCCTAGGATTCGGCCTCGTCGTCGGTGTCGCATGGCTTCAGTGCGTCCCGTGTGTGCTCGATGACTTGTTGTTAGAAACGTGCTGGTTGTGCCGCGGGCACTCGCATGCCCAAATGCATGCCCAACTCTGTCAGCTTCTCACGAACTTCGGTCATCGTTGTATCGCCGAAGTTGCGAACTTCCAGAAGCTGATCTTCGGTTCGCAGAACCAGATCACGAACCGTATTGATGTTCTCTGACTCGAGGCAATTCATTGCTCGAGCCGACAGTTTAAGTTCCGCCAAGCTGAGATTCAATTTCGACTCAAGCGCTGCATCGGCTCCCCCACTTGATGCGCGCGGAGCGGAATACACCTTGGGGCCTAGCTCGACATACTGCACGAACGGGTTGAGGTGTTTACGAAGGATCTTGGCCGCTTCAACCAGAGCCATCTCCGGATGTACCGAACCGTTGGTCCAAATATCGAGATTCAATTTGTCGTAGTTGGTTTTCTGTCCAACACGAGTCTCCTCAATCTCGTAACGAACTCGAGTTACGGGGCTGTAGACTGCGTCGATCGGAATGATTCCGATCTCGTGTTCGCCCGAACTGTGCTCCGTCGCTGGAACGTAACCCCGGCCATTCTCGACAACCATTTCCATCATGAATGGAACATTATCGGTGAGCGTCGCGATCACATGATCCTTGTTAATGATCTCGACGTCCGCATCGACTTGCACGTCCGCACCAGTGATCACGCCCGCTTCACTCTTTTCGACCGTGATGACGCGCGTTGAATCGCTGTGATTCTTGACGACGAGCGACTTGACGTTCAAGACGATGTCGGTGACATCCTCTAGAATCCCAGGAATCGTCGAGAATTCATGTTGGGCACCGCGGATTTTGATCTGAGTTACCGCGCTGCCTTCCAAACTGGAAAGGAGGATACGACGAAGGCTATTGCCAATCGTCACGCCGAATCCCCGTTCGAACGGCTCTGCAACGAACTTTCCGTACGTTGCCGACAACGAGTCCTTGTCACAGTCCACTACACTCGGCAGTTCCAAACCACGCCATCGAATATGCATCAGTCGTCTCCCTAGAACGATGTCGCTGAGCAATCAGCGAACATGAGAAATCCGGTGCAAAAGTTTATCCTAGACTCGCCGCTTTTTTCGAGGACGACATCCGTTGTGGGGAATCGGGGTACAGTCTTCGATCAACTTCACGTTCAAGCCAGCAGACTGAAGTGATGTGATCGCGCTTTCACGTCCCGAGCCAGGCCCTTTGACGCGGACCTCCACGTCTTTCATTCCAAACTTTGTCGCCTTTTCAGCGGCCTGCTGCGCGGCACACTGTCCGGCAAACGGCGTACTTTTTCGACTTCCCTTAAAACCGGAAGTCCCCGCACTGGCCCAACACAATGTATCACCTTTGCTATCCGTGATCGTAACCGTCGTGTTGTTGAAAGTCGCTTTGATGTGGGCGACACCAACTGTCACATTACGCCGAACTCTTCGCTTCTTCGTCTTCGCCACGAGGGAGAACTCCTATGAATACCTTGGACGTGTGGTCAACTGAAGCTTACTTCAGATCCTTCACGCCCTTCTTACCGGCGACTGTCTTCTTGGGGCCTTTGCGAGTACGAGCGTTGGTTCTGGTTCGCTGACCACGCACGGGCAAGCCGACACGATGTCGAATACCTCGATAGCACTTCACATCACGCAGCCGCGTGATCGATTGTTGTACCTGGCGCCGTAACGGGCCTTCGACGACGTAATCCCGCTCGAGTAGTGCGGCCAATCGGCCGAGTTCATCGTCCGCCAGTTCACGCGCCTTCCGGGCGGGATCAACGCCAGCCTTGTGGCACAAATCTCGAGCCGTCTTGGGACCGACACCGTACAGATAGGTCAAAGAAACGACTGCTGCTTTGTCGTTTGGAATATCAACACCGAGCAAACGAGGCATCTATTTGTCGCTCCTCACAAGTACCGAGTGACCCAACATGGACTCTCGCCTCTAACCTTGACGTTGCTTATGGCGTGGATTGGTGCTGCAAACGACATACACGCGGCCCTTGCGACGTACGACTTTGCAATTCTCGCACACACGCTTAACGCTGGCACGTACTTTCATCACTCATCCCCAATCCGCTCAAGTAAAGCGTGTCAGTATATGATCTTTTTTGTCTAGTCTTCAAGGCCCACTTGGACAAACTTTCGAAAATGCCCGTTCTTACGGCAGTTCGAGCCGCCCCGGCGGCATGTCGTCGGCCGTCCGAGTCGCAGATGCGATAGACTACCCTTCCAAGAGACCTCGGTAGTTCCGCATGACCAAGTGGCTGTCGATCTTCTGGACGAGATCGAAGGCAACGCTAACCGCAATCAGCAAACCAGTGCCGCCGTAGAAGCTCGCAATCTGGAAATCGACCCCCAGCGAACCGGAGATCATCGTCGGCACGATCGCCACGAGTGCCAGGAAGCCAGCCCCCACGTACGTGATCCGCACCATCACCTTTTCAAGATAGTCAGCGGTACGTTTGCCGGGACGATAGCCCGGAATGAACGTGCCGTAGTCCTTTAGATTCTCCGCCATCTCTTTCGGATTAAATGTAATTGCCGTCCAGAAGTAGCAGAAGAAGTAGATCAAGACGACGTACAGCAAGTTGTATGTGAACGACAAGCCTCCGCCTAACATCCGCCCCAACGCGCCAAAGACGTCTTGCACTCCACCCGACGTAACATTGGCGATCGCCCCGAATACCATCGTCGGCAGCATTAAAAGACTGCTGGCAAAAATGATTGGCATCACGCCCGCTTGGTTAATTCGCAATGGAAGGTGCTGCCGCGTTCCCCCGTACACCCGACGACCGCGGACATGCTTTGCACTTTGTGTCGGAATTCGTCGTTGGCCCAACGTGATAAAGACAACGCCAAACACCACCGCCACAAACAGAAAGCACAGAACAATCAACGTCTCGATGCCAGTTCGTGAAGATTGGAACCCAAGCAATTCCAAATCGGCATTCTTGATCAGATTAATCATCGCCCCTGGCATCCGGGCGAGAATACCAGCCATAATCAGCAAACTGATACCGTTGCCGATACCAAATTCGTCGATCTGCTCACCAAGCCACATCAAAAAGATCGTGCCGCAGGTCATTGTGACGACGGAGGTCAACTGCCAGCCGAAAGACAAGCTCGTTGGGTCAGTTGGGTCGGACAAGAACTGTGCAGCAATCATTCCAACACCGCTTCTCGGCTGCATGATCGCCCAGAGATAGAACCAACTCTGCACGAAACAAAGCAACACCGTCACATAACGCGTGTACTCGTTAATCTTCTTTCGACCGGTCTCGCCTTCCTTTTTAAGCGCTTCAAGCGGCTTCCACACGCTGCCCAACAACTGAAAGATAATCGACGCCGAGATGTAGGGCATGATGCCCAAACCAAAGATCGTCGCCTTCTGCAGGTCGCTCGCCGCAAAGATCGCAACCTTATCGACAAAGTCACCGAAGGTACTCTGTGTGGTGGTGGAGGCCATTGCACTTTGGTCGATGATCGGCAGCGTAATCTGAAAGCCGACTCGATAGATCCCGAGAAAGATCAGCGTCAGGAAAATCTTCTGACGCAATTCGGGAATCGTAAAGACAACGCGAAGCTTCTCCCACATGATATCGATCCGTCCCTAGTCAAGTAGAGGGCTCGTTCAACGGAGGTAGCCGGACTCGTGAGAGTTCGGGAACCCAGAAGCCTCACGACTTCTGCTACCTTTAAAACGAAGCCTGACGAAGCCCTACGACTTCGCCTGCTTCTTCTTTTCTTCCACCGAAGTCTTGCCGGGAAGAACCACAACCTCGCCGCCGGCATTCTCAATCTTCTCGCGAGCCGAGGCACTGAATCGGTGACCGCAAACTTTGAGCTTCTTCGTCAGCTCGCCGTCGCCAAGGATTTTTAAGATATCGTAGCGAACCTTGGCAAGATCCTTTTCGCGCAGCAACTGAAGCGTGACTTCATCGCCAGCATTGAAAGCACTGTCGAGGTCACCGACGTTCACGACCGCCACGTTCAGGGCAAACTTGTTGTTAAACCCACGCTTCGGAATTCGCCGAACAATCGGAGTGCTTCCACCCTCGAAAACCGGAAGGGCCGAATATCCACGATTGGACCTTTGGCCTTTGTGTCCACGACCAGCCGTCTTGCCATGTCCAGATCCGGGACCGCGCCCGAGTCGCTTTCGTTTCTTGAATTTCGTGATGCCACGATGTACGTCGTTCAAATTCATGACAGCGAAACTCCCCGGAGTCGTTCGATCTCTTGTTTCGTTCTGAGTTTGCTCAGTGCGTCGAAAGTTGCCTTGACCAAGGTGATTGGGTTATTGGTCCCAATGCTTTTGGTAAGAATGTTGTGAATGCCAGCCGCTTCGCAGACTGCGCGAACCGCCGCTCCAGCGATGATCCCAGTACCAGGCCCGGCCGGAACCAAAATGACGGTACCGGCACCGAAATGTCCCTTCACGACGTGCGGCACCGTACCTTCCTGGACGGGAACGTCAACCTGCTCGCGTGAAGCCTGTTTGGTAGCCTTCTCGACGCTTGGCGGAACTTCGTTCGCCTTCCCGTACCCCCAGCCGACTTTGCCGCGACCGTTTCCGACGACAACCATCGCGGCGAAGCTAAACCGACGGCCACCCTTCACGACGGCGGCACAACGGCGAATTTTCACCGTCCGTTCGAGATCTTGAGAATGCGATGAGTCTGTAGACACGGCCTGTTCGCTCCGATGGATTCTTGATGTTGCGTTAGAGGGTCAGTCCGGCTTCGCGAGCGGCATCCGCCAAAGCGGCGATGCGTCCGTGATACTTCGAGGATCCGCGATCAAGTCGAACGGTTTTGATTCCCGCGGCCAACGCGCGTTCGGCGATTGTCTTGCCGATCGCTTGAGCCGCATCCTTATTGCCACCGTTCGAAACGGACTCACGAAGATCCTTATCTCGCGTGCTGACGGATACTAATGTTGTTTTTGCGACATCGTCAATCAGCTGACAACCAATATGCTTGTTGCTGCGATAGATGCACATGCGAGGCATCTCGCCATCACCGCGAAGTTTCTTTCTCACGCGGAAACGACGACGCTCACGTTGCTGTTGGAGAAATTTGTTCTTATCCACGACCGGTTCCTCTTATACTATGTAGCCGATTTACCCGGCTTGATCTTCACATGCTCGCCTTGATAGCGAATTCCCTTACCCTTGTAGGGCTCCGGCTTTCGACAAGCTCGGACTTCCGCCGCGAACTGTCCAACCATCTGTTTGTCGCAACCCTTCACGACGACATGCGTCTGATCAGGACAGCTGACGTCCAGGCCATTGGGAACCTTCTTCTTGATCTCGTTCGCAAACCCGACACGCAGGCTCAAGGTATCACCTTGCAGCGATCCGATGTAGCCGACGCCAATGATCTCCAGTCGCTTTTCATAGCCGTTCTTCACACCGATGATCATGTTATTGATCAGGGACCGTGTGAGGCCGTGATAGGCTCGTACTTCGCGATCATCGGAATCACGACTGACAGAGATCTCTTTCGCGCCTTCGTCAACAGCAATCTTCACTTCCGGACGATGCTCGTACTGCAGTTTTCCGAGCGGTCCTTCGACAGTAATGACACGATCTTGCACGGCGACTTTCACGCCTTCCAACACCGATACAGGCTTATTCCCAATACGTGACATCGTTACGTCGATTCGCTCAAGTTCGTTGCTAACACAGTACCCAGTTACTACTACGCTTCTTAGTTACTACCACACTTCGCACAGGACTTCCCCGCCAAGCTTGCGTTGCCGCGCTTCGCGATCGCTCACCAAACCACGGCTGGTACTCAAAATCGTAATACCAAGACCGTTCAACACCGGCTTCAAGTCGCGTGCCTTGCGATAAACGCGGCAGCCAGGCTTACTGACGCGACGGATCTTTTGAATGACCCGCTCGCCGTTCGGTCCATACTTCAATTCGATTCGCAGCTGGTTGACGGGCTGCTCTTCCACTTCTTGCCAGTCCCAGATATAGCCTTCTCGCTTGAGCACATCGGCCAAGCCTTGCTTAACTTTCGAGAGCGGCATATCCACGTTCGGACGTTCGACACGAACGGCATTTCGTATCCGTGTCAACATATCGGCAATCGGGTCGGTCATCATGTGACTTGGGTCCTCTGCTTACCAACTGGACTTTCGGACGCCAGGAATCAATCCCTGCAACGCGAACTTTCGGAAACAGATACGGCAAATACCGAACTTGCGATAAACGGCACGCGGTCGCCCGCAGAGATTACATCGCCGCTCTTGCCGAGTGGAAAACTTCGGCGTCCTGCTAGCCTTTGCGATCTTCGATTTGCTCGCCACAACACATTCCTGTTAATCGATTAACCGGACAGAGCCTAAGCCGCACCCGCGGGCGTCTCCGCCTGACGGAACGGCATCCCAAAGAGTCGCAGTAATTCGCGCGCCTCATCGTTGCTGTCCGTCGAAGTTACAAACGTAATATTCATTCCTTGGACCTTCAGGAACTTATCCGGATTCAACTCCGGAAACACCAACTGTTCCGTCAAGCCAAGGCTGTAATTTCCTTTGCCGTCAAAGGCTGTATCGCTCACACCGCGAAAGTCACGAACACGCGGCAACGCGATCGCAATCAATCGATCGAGGAACTCATACATCCGTTGTCGTCGCATTGTGACTTTCGCACCAATGCTCTGACCTTCCCGCAACCGAAAGCCGGCGATTGACTTTCGTGCCTTGGTAATGATTGGCTTCTGGCCAGTGATCTGTGTGAGTGCATCGACGGCCGTCTCAAGAAACTTCTTATCCTGAGTCGCTTCGCCAACGCCCATATTCACGACAATCTTCTGAAGCCGAGGAAGTGCGAGACGATTATCTCGCTGAAGCTGTTCCTGCAAAGCCGGAAGTATCTCGTTTTGATATTTTTCTTGTAGTCGAGGGACCATGGTTTCGTTGCCTTCGGGAGGTCAGCGTTGTGCTGCCTCAGTTTCCTAATAGGTCTGCTATTTGGCGGCCTGTTTCTCTTTTGCCGGCGCGATCTGTCCGAGTGCGTTGCCGCACTTCCGACAAAACCGTTCTTTGCTGCCGTCGTTCGCGAATCGTGCTCCAGTGCGAACGCCGACACCACATTTACCACAGAGCAGAAGCACGTTTGACATCTGCAGTGGCATCTCTTTGGAAAGCCGACCACCCTGTGGATTCTTCTGACTTCGCCGCACGTGTTTGTAAACGCGGTTGCAACCTTCAACAACGAGCTTGCCGCTCGCGCGGTCGATGCTCAGCACACGACCTTGCTTGCCGCGGTCGTTGCCAGCGATCACATGTACCGTATCATCAACTTTAATATGCATTAGACCACCTCGTTTGCGAGGCTCACGATCTTCATAAAGTTCCGGTCTCGCAACTCGCGGGCGACAGCACCAAAGATGCGTGTCCCCCGAGGATTGCCATCGTTGTCCACGATCACAGCAGCGTTGCTGTCAAACCGGATATAGCTGCCGTCGGCGCGTCGCGTTGACTTTCTCACGCGCACGATGACGGCCCGCACAATCGTTTTCTTCTTCACTTCACTGCCCGGGATGACGCTCTTGACACTGCAGATGATAACATCGCCGAGCCCGGCGAATCGACGTCGCGATCCTCCGAGCACCTTGATGCACTGTATTTCCTTCGCGCCGGTGTTGTCCGCGACTGTCAGTCGCGATTCTTGCTGAATCATCGTGCTCGATCCTTACTCCAAATCTTCCGCTACTTGATCGCGTGCGGCCTTCAACGCCGCGACGTCGACCGCACGACTCTTCTCGATGACGCGTACCAATTCCCACCGCTTCGTTTTCGATAATGGTCGCGACTCGACGATCTCCACCGTGTCGCCCTCGCCCGACGCATTGCCTTCGTCATGGACGTAGCAAACCGTTCGCTGGCGGATGAACTTGCCGTACTTTGAATGCCGGACCTGGCGGGCGATCTCCACGCGGCGCGTCTTGTCGCACTTGTCGCTCGTGACAACTCCGGTGGCAACTTTCTTGGGCATGTTTTACTACTCTTTCAAGGACCTTCTGAGTCGCTTAGGCGGAAGCCGCCGGCGTTTGTCTTTGATGCAACAATGTCTTGATCCGGGCTACGAGCCGGCGGGCCTTACGCAATTCGCTGGGCGCGTCCAAGCGCTCCGTCTGTGACTGCAATCGCAGCCGGAACAGGCGATCACAGGTCTCCTTGAGCGTCAACTCAAGCTGTTCGTCACTCATCTCTCGAAGTTCCGCGGCCTTCATCGACCCAACCTTTTGTCTATCGTTAAGTAAACCTAAGCAGGACGGCGTCGCACCAATCGAACACGCACTGGCATCTTATGAGCCAACCGTGCAAAGCAAACTTTGGCTTGTTCTTCCGTCACACCGCCGAGTTCATACAAAACCGTTCCAGGACGAACCGTGGCCACCCAGGCTTCCGGCTCACCCTTACCTTTTCCCATTCGTGTTTCCAGCGGCGTCGAAGTAATCGAGCGATGCGGAAACAGCCGAACGTACAAACGACCTTCGCCACGAATATACTGTTGGGCGGCAATACGCCCCGCTTCGATGGTCTGCGCCTTGATCCAACCACCCTCGAGTGATTGTAAGCCGAAGTCACCGAAGACAACTTTGTTGCCACGAGTCGCGTTACCTTTTATACGCCCTCTTTGGCTTTTTCGGTGCTTGACTCTCTTGGGCATCAGGGCCATCGGAGACTCCTTCGTACATACCTTGGTTAACCCAGACTTGAATTCCGATGTGACCTTGCGCGGTCTTGGCTTCGTGGAAGCCGTAGTCGATCTTGGCCCGCAAGGTGCTTAACGGAATCGATCCGGAAATCTGTTTTTCAATACGCGCCATTTCGGCACCGCCGAGACGCCCGGCCAAACGAATCTTGATACCCTTGGCACCAGCGTCCATCGTCTGCTCCATCGAACGCTTGATCGTCCGGCGGAAACTAGCTCGCTTGGACAACTGCTGACCAATATCTTCAGCGACCAACTGTGCCATAAGCTCAGGCCGGCCGACTTCTTCGATCTTCAAATTCACGCGACGACCGATCAGGTTCTGAAGCTCCTCTTGCAGCAGCTCCACTTCCTGACCCTTCTTGCCGATGATCAAGCCCGGTCGAGCTACGTGCAGCACGACTTTCACTTCGTCCCGCGTTCGCTCGATCTCGATGCGGTCGATGCCGGCGTTTCGATACTGCTGCTTCTTTGGATGATTCTTGATAAAGTCGCGAACCTTATGATCCTCAAGAAGCAAGGTGGCAAACTCCTGTTTAGAAGCAAACCAACGGCTCTTCCAGCCGATCATCACACCGGTTCGAAAACCGATCGGGTTGACTTTTTGTCCCATATTTAGATCTCGTTAATGTCTTCCAGTGTGACGTGAATGTGCGACATACGCTTCTTGATTAGAAAGGCCATTCCACGGGCACGCGGACGCATCCGCTTAAACATCGGGCCGCCGTCAACACGCGCATCCACCACAACAAGCCGCTCGACTCGAATCGTTTTACCGGGATTCTGGTCGGGATCCTGAGCGTTACCCAGCGCGCTTCGCAGCACCTTCTCGAGCATTCGGGCGCCACGATGCGGCTGGTACTTCAAGAGATCCAACGCCTCGTCAGCAAAACGACCGCGGATCATGTCCGCAAGGTGGCGCACCTTGCGAGGACTGATCTGAGCGTTGCGATGCGTGGCACGAAACGGCATTGTGTTAACCCTTTAACTTTGTCTTTTACTTGCGTTCGCTCAAGGCCCACTACGACGGCCTGACGCGAACCAACGATCTGCTTAACGCTTACCCTTACCACCATGACCACGGAAGGTTCGCGTCGGAGCAAATTCACCTAACTTGTGGCCGACCATGTCTTCAGTCACAAAGACCTTCAAATGCTGTTTGCCGTTGTGAACCATGAAGGTCACGCCGACGAATTCCGGTACGATCGTACACGCTCGCGCCCAGGTCTTAATCGGATCGGCCTTGCCGCGCTCCTGCTGCTTCTGAACCTTCTGGTACAGTCCAACATTAACGAACGGGCCTTTTTTGGTGGATCTACTCATACCGACCTAATTACTCCAAAAAGCCTTTCGGCAGACTATTTCTTCGGTAGCTTCAACTGACCATAGCGACGAGAACGACGACGACGAACGATCGCCGAATTCGACGCCTTCTTTCGCTGGCGAGTTCGGCCACCCTTGGCCAGCACACCAGTCGGACTCACCGGATGACGACCGCCTTTCGTCCGACCTTCACCCCCGCCGTGCGGATGGTCGACCGGATTCATGCAGGTACCGCGAACATGTGGGCGACGGCCAAGCCAACGATTCCGGCCGGCCTTACCTATCACGATCGCCATGTGATCCCCGTTGCCAACCTTGCCGATCGTCGCTCGGCAGGCAGCCGGAACACGTCGAATCTCACCGCTTGGCAACGAGACCTGCGCCCAACTGCCCTCGCGAGCCATCAACGTGGCGTTCGTGCCGGCACTGCGACACATCCGGCCACCGCGCCCAGGCAACATCTCGATGCAATGAATCGTCGTGCCGAACGGGATGTTTTTCATCGGCAGCGTATTTCCAACAGTCGGTGGCGCGGTTGGGCCGTTCATCAGCTGAGTCCCAACTTGCAACCCATCGGGGGCCAGAATATATCGCTTCTCGCCATCGGCATAATGCAGCAATGCGATGCGAGCACTTCGATTCGGATCGTACTCGATGGACGCAACCTTTGCCGGTATGCCATCCTTGGTTCGAGCAAAGTCGATCAAGCGGTACTGCCGCTTATGACCGCCGCCGCGGTGCCGAGACGTAATCTTGCCTTGATGATTTCGGCCACCGGTCTTGGTTAATGGCCGCATCAACGACTTCTCAGGCTTCACACCGGGCGTCAGGTCCGCGAAATCGCTGACCGTCGCGCCGCGCCGTCCGGCCGACGTCGGCTTGTAATGTCGAATTCCCATGACCTAACTCTCCCTCCGGCCCTCGCCGGAGACACCTATTCCGTTCCTAGAAGAAATCAATCCGATGCTCTGAATTCAAAGTCACCAGAGCCTTCTTCCAATTCTTGGTATATCCGTAGCGAAACTTGTGCCGACGCGGCTTACCCTTCCGATTCTGAGTACGAACCTTCTCGACACTCACTTCAAACAATTCTTCGACGGCTCGCTTCACATCACTTTTGCTGGCAAGAGCGTTCACCTCGAAGGCGTACTGATTATTTCGCGTCGAACGATGCACGCCCTTCTCGGTCACCAGGGGCCGCAAAATGACTTGATGGGGCTCCAGGACGGGACCGCTCTCCACCTGCTTGTTGACGTTTGTTTTCACCATCACTATCACTCCAAAATCTCAGCAGACTTACGAAGCCACGGCAGTCGAACCGTGCTTCTCGCGGATCGCATCCAAAGCCGCCTTCGTAACCAGCAACTTGCGAGGAGCTAAAACCGAATAGGCATTTAACTCGGAAACGGGCGACACTTCGACCTTCTCGATATTTCGGGCACTCTTATAGACGTTCATGTCCAGAGAATCCGTCGCAACCAACGCCGAAGCACCCGCCAAACCAAGCGCCTTCAACACGGCCGCCATCTCTTTGGTACAAGGCTTCCCAAATGACAACTCGTCAATCACGACGACCTGATTGTCACGCAGCTTCGAGGCCAGCGCCATGCGAGTCGCAGCCTGCAAAGCCTTGCGAGGCAAACGATACGAATAATCTCGCGGCGACTTGGCATGAATATGACCACCACCACGGCGGACGCCCGAACGCCGAGACCCGGCACGAGCATTACCCGTTCCCTTTTGGCGATACATCTTCTTGGTTGATCCAGCCACCTCGGCCCGCGTCTTCGACTTATGACTTCCTTGACGCTGATTTGCCTGATACATCACGACCGCATCATGCAACAACTGCTTGCTGATGCGAACCGCCAGATCCGACGGTGCAATCTCGTAGTCACCAACTTTAGCGCCGGTGCGGTCGTAAATCGGTAAGCTTGCCATGACTCAAGTCTTTTTCAATGTGAGCGGACGGAACAGTTTAGCCCAACTCAACTTACTTTGTTCGTTTCCCGTATCACCAATAACCCACCATTTGGTCCGGGAACCGCGCCACGGACCAACAGCAGGTTGTTCTCCGCATCAATGCGAACAACCTTTAGATTCCGGACGGTGACGCGCGTGTTACCGTACTGACCCGCCATGCGAATGCCCTTAAATAGGCGGCTTGGACCAGCACTACCACTCCCCGTACCGCCCGCATGGCGATGACACTTCTTGACACCGTGCGAGGCCCGTTGTCCAGAAAAATTGTGCCGCTTCATAACACCGGTAAAGCCACGCCCCTTACTGGTGCCGGTAATGTCGAGCAGATTGACATCCGCCAGAGAGTCAAGTGTGACCTGCTGGCCAATCTCATAGCCAGCGGTATCACCCCGTAGCTCGCGAACATAACGCTTGGGCTCGCACCCGGCCTTCGGAGTGGCCACTTGACCGCCGGCAGCGAGCTTCTTCGACCGCTTACTGCCAAGTTTTGCGACGTGACCACGTTCGCTGCGACGGGCAAGGCGACGGGGCTTATCTTCAAAGCCCAACTGGATCGCCTCATAACCATCACGGTCGGACGTCCGAATCTGAAGCACATCGCACGGCCCAGCAGCGATCACCGTCACCGGGATCGCCGTACCAGACTCTTCGTATATTTGCGTCATCCCGACCTTGCGGCCGAGCAAACCCTTCGTCATCGGTCATATCCTTGTGGTCACGTGCTAAGCGGGAGTGAGTGAAGTTCACTCGACTTACCCGCTCAACTTCCGATCCATAAGCAAATTACGTCGCTTTAAGGAGGGAGCCTCACGATCGCTGCGAGGCTTTAATCTTGATATCAACACCTGCAGGCAGGCTCAATTTATTGAGCGATTCGATCGTCTTTGCAGTCGCCTGCACAATTTCGATCAGTCGCTTGTGGGTCCGAATCTCGAACTGCGTGCGAGCTTTCTTGTCGATAAACGGGCCGGAGAGAACCGTGTATTTCTCAATTCGAGTCGGAAGTGGAATGGGGCCATGCACTTCGGAGTGGGTTCGTTTAGCCGTGTCCACGATTTCCTGGGCGCTCTGGTCCAGGATCGCGTGATCGTAAGCTTCCATCCTGATTCGGATTACTTCTCGAGCCTGGGCCACTAACGCAACTCCTAAGTTTCCCGGGCAGCCAGCCAATCGGCCACTTACCTTTTGATCTTCCCGATGCGGGAAACCAACGATCTTAGGGATCTGCCATCGGGTCGTCAACACCTCCGAGCGGCCGCTTCCCACAAAAAGTGCGTTCTCCGCGCCATCGGCTCGGCACCATCAAATCTCGTGGTCTCGCATCACCTCCGGCGGAGCGGGAGCATCCTCAAGCGGCCCCATCGAACAGCTAGATTGCCGGTCGTTGGCGTAGCCGACGCATTCCTGCCAGCCACGGTTCGTTCTGCGGAACTCTCTGCTTGGCGGATGAAATTGTTCCTCGTTCAGCGGGAAATCATCGGAGGGTTTTCCCAGTCTTGGCTGACCCAGTCTTGGCTGGCCGCTTTTCCGCATTTTGTCGATGAGATAGACTTGGCGGCCCTGGTGCTCACCTCCGAGCTAAAGGATAGGCTGGTCTCATTGACAACATGGCGGAGTAGCTCAGTTGGTTAGAGCAGCGGAATCATAATCCGCGTGTCGGGGGTTCGAGTCCCTCCTCCGCTACTTGTTTTTGTTGGGTTT
Source organism: Planctomycetota bacterium (assembly GCA_027622275.1). Taxonomy (GTDB): domain Bacteria; phylum Planctomycetota; class Planctomycetia; order Pirellulales; family Pirellulaceae. Next base: position 16,253 of record JAQBZB010000062.1, read on the forward strand.
GGAGGGAAGATCCGAGGCGGTTGGCTCCCAAATTGGCACCCAGGCATGGTGGACCCGAACGTCAAGGGTAACGCATTGAAGACAGCCGTCTGCGCTATCGGGTCGGCTATCCTGAAATCCAACCCGGAACTCGCCGACCGCACGTTCTGTGTTGAGCCTAAGCTCGACGCACGAAACCGAGAGCGCCCGTCTAACGCGACGCTCATCGCAAAGTCTTTCGGACATTGCGGATAAGTGGCGGCTTCCAAAAACCCGGCAAGAACGGCCCGAGAGTTAAGAGGTCGTGCAGCTTTTAAGTTGTTTGTTATTCGGGAGTTTTGAGTTGTAGGCGTGCGGAGTTGGGAAACAACAGATTGGATGCGACGCCAACTCCGTGGTTCTCCGCGAACTGGTTCAGCGTTACTCTAAACATCTAACTCAGTTCGACTTAAAAGCTGCACGACCTCTTAAGAGGCGGGTCGTGATGATTTCACGAAAGTGAGAAAGTATCCCCGACTGGATTCGAACCAGTAACCTTCGGCTTCGGAGGCCGACGCGCTATCCAATTGTGCCACGGGGACAAACGGGCGACAAGACACGACGGATTATGACAAGACGCGATACGTAGCGTCAAGAAGCCGTTCCCACGCGAGGTACGCCGATTGCGGATTGCTACCAAGTTTGCGACGCACGACGCCGCGGTGGAAGTCTAATTCCGGCGACATCGGAGATCGAGAGATCGTTCAGTGAAATCGGAAATTGACGCGCTGCGCCGGAATCTCCGGCACGTTGGGCAAAGAAAGTTCGCGGGAAGCGATCGCAAAGAGCGGCAATCTCATTTCACAGGGGAACACGATCAACAGGATTCGCATCGTCTTCAAGTATGGCGACGATTTCTGGTTGCTCGATTGACCGCTAGAAGCCTTGCGGCGGATCAGGCTGTTGCCAGATGCTCATGCCGCCGTCGATTAGCAGCATTTGGCCGTGAATGTGCCGAGCGGCGTCGCTGACCAGAAACACGGCCGCCTCGCCGCACACCTCCGGCCCAGGCACTAGACCGTTCGGCGTGTGAAGCTTCATCCAGCGATCCAGCGCAGGATCTTCGTCGAGCGCCTTGGTCAGCGGCGTTCGGACCAGTCCGGGAGCGAGCCCGTTGACGCGAATGTTATGGGGGGCCAACGAGACGCAAAGCGTCTTGACCATCGTGGCGACCGCGCCCTTGGAGGTGTCGTACGCCGTGTGATCCGGTTCGGCCAACATGCCGTTGATCGAACCTGTGAACAGAACTCGGCCCGCCACACCGCGGTCGATCCAGCGGCGAGCGAACGATTGCGTGAGGAAGTAGCCGGCCGCCACATTCAACCGCATCGTGTATTCATAGCGTCCGAGATCCATGTCCAAGAACGGCGTGTCGATAAACGTTCCGGCATTGTTGAGCAAGATATCGATGTCCGGCATGATCGCCATGGCTTGATTGAACAGTTGCGGCACACAAGTCTCGGTCGGACCGCTCAAATCGGCAGACACTAACTCGGCGGTCACCCCCGCGTTCCTGCAAGCCAAGACGGCATCGCGAGCCATCTCGTCGGCGTTCAGCCCATGAATCAGGACATCGGCACCTGCCAATGCCAACGTTTCCGCCATCGCTCGCCCAACTCCTTGCGTCCCGCCTGTGACGAGGGCTTGATGTCCGCGAAGATCGATCGTCATTACGTTTTCTCACCTGTTTGGACTTACGTGAAACAGCGTTTCTGCAACATATCAAATGCGGCTGCCACTTGTGAACCATTCACGGTACGCAATAATCCTGTTGCGTGGCTTTTACTGCTCTATCTTCGGCCCCATTCGCCCCATTCGTGGCACAATATGACATACCGCTCACTTCGACAGTGCCTCGATGACCTCGCGAAGAATAGGCATTTGGTCCGTGTCGAGCAGGAAATCGATGCACGCCTGGAAGCGGCCGAAATCCAGCGGCGAGTGTACCGGTCGGGCGGGCCGGCCGTGCTGTTCGAGAATGTGAAGAACTGCCAATTTCCGATGGTCTCGAATCTGTTCGGGACGATCGAGCGGGCCAGGTTCATCTTTCGAGACACCTACGATGCGGTGCGGCGTGTGATCGAACTAAAGGTCGATCCCAATAACTTCTGGCGGCAGCCGACTCGTTATTGGAAAGCACCGCTCACCGCGTTTGGCATGTTGCCGCGAAGATGCTCTAGCGGTCCAGTACTTGCGAACGAAACCACGATCTGCCAACTTCCACAGCTCGTCTCGTGGCCGGACGACGGTGGCGCGTTCATCACGCTCCCGCAGGTTTATACCGAAGATGTCGAGCAACCGGGGCTAATGCGCTCGAACCTCGGCATGTATCGCATTCAAATCTCGGGGAATCAGTACGAGCGCGATCGCGAGATTGGGCTTCACTACCAGATTCATCGCGGCATTGGCGTTCATCAAACCAAGGCGATCCAATCGGGCAAGCCTTTCCAAGTCAACATCTTCGTGGGCGGGACGCCGGCGATGTCGCTGTCCGCCGTGATGCCGCTGCCGGAAGGGATGTCCGAACTGACGTTCGCCGGCGCTCTGGCGGGACGTCGCATTGGGATGATCACCCGCCAGGATCAACCAGCCATCTATGCGGACGCGGACTTTTGCATCACGGGCACCGTCCACCCAGACAAGAAGCTTCCGGAAGGCCCGTTCGGCGATCATCTTGGTTACTACAGCCTGGCCCACGACTTTCCCGTATTGACCGTGGACAAGGTCTATCATCGCCAGGACGCTATTTGGCCGTTCACGGTCGTCGGGCGTCCGCCTCAAGAGGACACGGTGTTCGGCCAGTTGATTCACGACTTGACGGGGCCCATCATCCCGACGGTGATTCCGGGGATTCATGCGGTTCACGCGGTGGACGCCGCCGGTGTGCATCCATTGATGCTGGCCATCGGCAGCGAACGCTACACGCCTTATCAAGAGAAGCGGGAACCGGCGGAACTGCTGACGCAGGCCAACGCGATTCTCGGCCAGGGGCAGATGTCGCTGGCGAAGTATCTGCTCATCATCGACCGGGCCGACGATCCCAATTTGGACATTCACGATATCGAGTCGTTTTTGCGTCACCTACTGCAGCGAGTTGATTGGCGTCGCGATTTGCACTTTCAAACTCGGACCACTATCGACACGCTCGACTATTCAGGCAGCGGACTGAACCAAGGCTCGAAGCTCGTGATGGCGGCGGTTGGCGGGCCGGTGCGTGAGTTGCCTGGATCGATCGCTGGTGACCTGCGGTTGCCGGGCGGATTCTCCGAACCGAAGGTTTGTCTGCCGGGCGTGTTAGCCGTCCGCGGACCGGCTTATGCGGCTGATCCGAACGGTAGCGATGTTGCTGTCGAGAGGTTCTGCGACGGTTATCGCGATGACGATGCAATCAATCGGTTCCCTCTAATCGTAATAGTCGACGACAGCGAGTTTACGGCCTACACGCTTAACAACTTCCTGTGGGTCGTCTTCACGCGCAGCAATCCGGCCGCCGATGTTTATGGAATTGGGGCATCAACATTGCAAAAGCATTGGGGATGCCGCGGCGGGCTCGTCATCGACGCGAGAATCAAACCGCATCACGCACCCCCTTTGATCGAAGACGCCGAAGTCACCAAGAAGATCGATGCCCTGGCGGCTCGCGGCGGCCCATTGGCGCAATACCTGTAAATGAATCTGTTCGCCACGGCCATCGCCTCGCTCCTGCTCGCCCGCCTCGGCTACGATTACGTGCCGTGGTGGGGCAACCTGTTGCTGGCCGTGTGGCTGTGGAGCTTTGGTGCCAACGTAGGCAGCTTCATGAACGTCGTGATCTTTCGCATTCCGGCCGGAAAGAGTGTCGTCTATCCCGGCTCGCGCTGTCCGAAGTGTTTGAATCACATCGCGTGGTACGACAACGTTCCCGTGCTGAGCTGGTTGTGGCTGCGGGCCAAATGCCGCCATTGCGCGCTGCCGATTTCCACGCGATACCCCACCATCGAAGCCATCGTCGCGGCGGTCTTCTTGATTTTGGCGTTCGTGCAACCCGTGTCCGGCGGCGCGAATTTGCCATACCTCGGCGAGCCCTATCGCCGCGGACTCGATCTGGCGCTGTGGTTGATGTACGCCTACCACGCTTTGCTGCTGTGCGCCCTGATCTGCGCGGCAATGATCCGCTATGACCGGCAACAGACGCCGATGCGGCTCTACGTGCCAGCCTTGTTCGTCGGTGTCGTCGCGCCTTCCATCTGGACGGTCATGCCGGTGTTGCTCGAGAACTTTGAATTCGGCTGGTTACCTCTGCGACCAGTTGCGTTTCACTCCGTCGCGCATCTCGACTGGAAGGGCGGATTCGCATTGTTTCCGTGGCAAGTGGGGCTCATCAACAGTTTAATTGGGCTGGTTGTTGGTCTGTCGCTGGGGTTGCTGGTTGCCAGCCTTGGCAAATCGGATCGACGACGACTGATCCCCGCTGAAGTCCCAGCGGTCGCCTTAACCGGCTTGTTCCTCGGCTGGCAGGCGGTCTGCGTGCTGGTCGCGGTCGCCTCGGTAGGTGATTTCTTGTTCCTGCTCGCCGCCCGAGTATGCTCGCGTCGCTGGCGGGTTCCTTGGACGGGCCATCTCGCCGCAGCGACTTTTCTATTTTTGATGATCTGGGGTTGGCTCGTCGCACGCTGCCCGTGGCTCAGTGCCGACGCCGACATTAGATCCTATGGCATCGCCGCCGCGGTCAGCATCATCTTCGGGGCGCTGGCAACTCGTCTGGCGACGCCGAATGAATTTATCGAGCCACATTACTTTGCGAAGGAGCACGACTCCTCCGCGGTTCCAAAGAGGAATGAATACGCCATGCCCAAACCCATTGAAGGCAACACGCTTGCGATCCTGAATTCGCCGAGTTACCGGCTCGCGGAAGAGGATACGGACTTCCTCAAGCAAGACGCCTTGCGCCCCGTGCGACTCCAACTCGAATTGCTCAAGCCCGAGATGACGCTCGCCGAGCACGGAATTCGCTCGATGATCGTGGTCTTCGGCGGAACTCAAGTCGTCGAGCAGCGAGACGCCGAAGAACGACTCGCGCGGACGCGACAAACGCTGGCCGATGCCATCGATGATCCGCAAGCCCAACGAGCTGTCGCGCGTGCCGAACGGGTCGTGGCCAAGTCGAAATACTACGACGCGGCACGAGAATTCAGCCGGCTTGTTTCCTCCAGTTGCCAAACCAACGGCGATTGCGAGTACGTGATCACCACCGGTGGCGGGCCGGGGGTGATGGAGGCCGCGAACCGGGGCGCGTACGACGTCGGGGCCAAGTCGATTGGTTTGAACATCACACTTCCGCACGAGCAACTTCCGAATTCGTATATCACGCCGGAACTCTGCTTCCAGTTTCACTACTTCGCGCTCCGCAAGATGCACTTTCTGTTTCGCGCCAAGGCGCTCGTGGTGTTTCCAGGCGGCTTCGGGACGCTGGATGAACTGTTCGACGCACTGACGCTCCGGCAAACGCATCGCATGCAAGCCATTCCGATCATCCTGTACGGCAAGGAGTATTGGAGCCGCGTGATTGATTTTCAGTTTCTGGCCGACGAAGGAGTGATCGCCGACGAACATCTCGATCTGATCGACTTTGCCGAGACACCGGAGGAGGCGTGGGAGATCATTACCAAATTCCATGGAAGCGGCCAGGGCGATGAACCAGCTTGAAGCCGTCTTCGGAACGGCGCATCCGGTCCAGCGGTAAACTTGCCCGTCAAGAGCCTCATACGGTAAGATATGAAAACAACACGTGCATGACTCAGCAGCAAACGGGAATGCGACATGGCAACGATGGCGACAGAAACGATGACGGCTGCGCAATTCTTCGAATGGGTTCACCGCCCGGAGAATGCGAATCGACATTTCGAATTGGAACGTGGAGAGGTGATCGAGATGCCACTCCCAGGAAAATACCACGGATTTGTTTGCGGGAACGTCTCTGCGATCCTCGGGAACTTCGCGGCAAGTCGTGGCCGAGGATACGTCTGCACGAACGATGCCGGCGTGATCGTTGGCGGCGATCCCGATACGGTGCGCGGACCCGATGTCACTTTTTACGAAGATGCTCAAACGTCGGATGATATGGAGCGACAGTACGCCGCCGATCCCCCCTTGCTCGCGGTCGATGTGATGTCTCCCACGGACCGCATCAACCGAGTCAGTATCCGCATCTCGCAACTCTTGCGTCGTGGAGTTCCGATGGTCTGGGTGATCGACCCGGAAGCCCGCGACATTTCGATTTATACGCTCGGACGTGATCCCATTCTGTTGACCGAGAAGGACACATTGGTGGCGGAAGAGCTGTTGCCTGGCATTCGCATTCCGGTCAAAGATTTGTTTGCGTTACCGGGCCAAACCACTCACTGATTGGGTCGAGCAGTGTGTTTCCGTTCTCAGCTTACAGTTGGACACCGTGTTGTCGCTAGCATTTGCCACGATCTGGCCCGCCGGTTGTTCATCAGCGGTCGGCGTGCGATACTTGGACTTCCCGCCTGAACACCGAATTATTCCCCACCAAGGACGACTCCCATGTTTCGCCGATTCTGTTGTGCGCTAGTCCTTGTGTCGTTTTTCGCCCCTGCCATTGCCCCGGTCGCGCTCCGCGCGGAAGACGAAGTCGCAAAGCCCGCCGGTCGCTACGCCGTTCCCGACGGTGACGTGGCAGCGATCCTCAAATTCTTGAAGGGCCTCGAAACGTATCGCCCAACGACAACCGACGAGATCCTCGCTTATCGCCAAAATGCTCGAAAGGCAATCCAGACTGCGGCGGATCGAATCGTCAAGTTGGAAAAGGACAAGACTTCGGATGCCTATCGTAAGGCTGGTGGGATTCAGTTGCAGCTCCGCTTGTCGGACGTTCAACAGGGGACCGCCGAGACGCATCGCACTTTCTACAACGACTTGCTGGCTCATCTGAAAACGGCGAAGGCGGCTTCGCAGCAGGATCTCGCGATCGCCTTTACTTTCGGTCAAGCGATTGAACAACTTGGCAACGTCGAGCTGGCCAAAGAAGCGTATGGCGAATTCGGCAAGATTTTCTCGGGGAGCAAGGATAAGACGCTGGCCGGCTACGGCGAGAAACTCGCGGGTGTCGCTCGCCGGCTCGACCTGCTGGGTAAGGAGATGAAGATCGAAGGCGCTACCGCCAGCGGTGAACCGTTCGACTGGAAGGCGTATCGCGGCAAGGTTGTGTTGATTGACTATTGGGCGACCTGGTGTGGTCCGTGCATCGAGGAATTGCCGAACGTCAAAGAGAATTACGACAAGTATCACGGCAAAGGATTTGAAGTGGTCGGCATCAGCTTGGATTCGGATCGCGGTCCGCTTCGGCGTTTCCTGGCGACGCACGAGATTCCGTGGGCCTGCCTGTTCGAGGAAGGCGCAGGCACCGATCACCCGATGGCCAATTACTATGGCGTCATGCAGATCCCCACGACCATGCTCTTGGATCGCGATGGCAAAGTCCTGTCGATCGGAGTTCGCGGCAGTGAACTCGGTCGTCAGTTGGCAAAGCTACTCGGTCCTGATGATCAAGCCGGAGGAGCTTCCGAGTAGGAAAATGCTAACCCGAGTTGGCGAAAGTCTAACCGAACGGCTTTACTCCAAACGCTCGGAATTCGCGCAGCCGCCCGCTCGCCTTTCGCGTAGAATGCGAGCAACTTTCTCCAACGAGGTACACGCATGTCTCTCAAATTCATGACCGTTATAGCCGTCGCTTTCTGCGCACTCGTCATCGGTTGCGGGACCGAATCTGGGCCAATAACTTCCAAGTCGACGAACTATGAAGTCGGCGATGATTCGACGGGTGCGACAACATCCAACGCCGCGGCTCCCGAAGCCACGGTTACGGCAGCGCTGTCGGACGCCACTTCCGTCGTCAATGGGCAGGTTCCGCCGCGACGCCCCGAGCCGATGAAACAAACGCCCGCCGCCGGATCGAATTCGTCGGACATCGTGCAGCCAACTCCAGAGCAGCTCTTGACGGTGATTCGCCAGTTGCGTCAGCAGCAACCGAAGGGGGTGAATAACGAAGAAGTTATCGCGGACTTTGTGAACATTCAATCAAAACTCATTCCGGCCATCGACATGCTGCTTGCTCTGAAACCAGCCGACGACACCGTCACGGAAGTCGCGGCCGCTAAAATCGAGGCTCTCACGGCCGTCTCGCAGTTGGGAGCGAAGGACGCGATGGAACAAGTGTTCGCCTTTATCGAGGAACTTGAACAGCATCCCAGCGAGAAGGTCAGCGCCTTCGGCCGGCAACAGTCTTTCGTCACGTTGCTCAACGCCTTCTCAACCGATCAGGTGACCGATGCCCAGCAAGTAATCGATGCCTACAAGAAGCTGGCCGGGGAACAACCGAAGGAGGGCGGCCTGCTCGCGTTTGGACGCGATGTCGCCTCGCGGTTGATGGAGAAAGGACTGAATAACGAGGCGGCGGAGTTGTTGCGGTACACCGCCGGACTGGTCCAACCGACGCAGGACGCGAGGCTGAACGCCGCGGCTGACGCGATTCTCGAACAGGCCAAGTTCGCGGAACTTGATTTGGGTACCAAACTGAGCGCGGTCGCCGAAGGGAAAGAAGGTGCGATCGAAGAGTTTACGAAGATGCTTGGCGAATTGACTGCAGGCGAAAAAGTCGGTCTCACGACTTTGCAAACGATCATGCAAATTGCCAGCATGCTCGAACCGGAACATGGGGACGCCGCCACGAAGGTCTATGATGTTCTCGAAGCGTCCTCGGCCAAGAGTTCGGACGAGGAATTCGCGGCGATCATCAAGGAGACGATTGACAAATATCGCCTGCGTTCCGCAATCGTCGGCAAACCATTCATCTTGGAAGGCAATCTGCTCGACGGAACGCCATTCGATTGGAATCAATACCAAGGGAAGGTGGTGCTCGTCGACTTCTGGGCGACGTGGTGCGGACCTTGCCTGCGAGAGATGCCGAACATTCGCGCCAATTTCGAGACGTATCGCGATCAGGGTTTTGAAGTCGTCGGCGTCAATCTCGACGAAGACGTCCAGGAACTCAAGGATTTCTCCTCGTTACAGCCGCTTCCTTGGCCGAGTGTGTTGAGCGCCGATCCGACCGCGGTTGGCTGGGAGCACCCGATGGCGGTGAGGAATGGTGTCGCAGCCATTCCATTTCTCGTGCTCGTCGATCGCGAAGGAATCGCGATCGCGTTGAACACGCGCGGCCCCGCGCTGGGCGAGAAACTGGCCGAACTGTTCCCCGATGCTGCTTCCGAAAGCGAGAAGCCGGCAGCAACGAAACCTGCCGACGACAAGCCGGCTGAGGCCGAACCGGCATCGGAATCCGCGGCGGCAAATCCCGCGGAAGGAACTGCCAGCGACCCGGCTCCGCCCGAGTAACGCCTTCGAATTACGCCTCTGCCGCATTCACATACGGCACGACGGATTCGACTCCCGCGATGACCGTCAAGGACTGATCGGGCACTGGCTGATCGGGCACTGGCCGATCGATGGCGGATAGAAAGCGGCCGCCGTTCTCGTACCATCCGTGTCCATTGAATCGGCACCAAGTCAGGTCCATCAGCATTTCCACGCGTTCTGACAATTCGCAATCAAAGCTCACGATCACGCGGCGATACGACACCGGATGCTGGTAGTAAAAGTCGAACCCCTGATTGGTGAGATGCTTGCCGAGAACAACGATCGGCTCACCAACGATTTCGTTGCGAGCGTTCACCGGAAGCAAACGGACCGGGTATGGAAACGGGTGTCGCTTGTGACGCCGCCGCTCGTCATGGGAGCGGTTTGGCGACGCCCCCTGCAGCGCGAACTGAACGCATCGCTCAATCTGTTCGTCCACGCCCATTCGCCGCTTCGCATTGCCACGAGATTCTTGTTGCACGGTTCTCTCCTCATGGGGGCGCGGAGCGGAAGATGTGTCCAGACAAATACACTAACCCGGATTATTCATCAGCCGCCTGGCGCTAGCCTGCGGTTCTCGCGAACTTCGAGAGAACCGCTCGCTAGCGCGTGGCGGCTGATTTGCGCGAGTGGAGCGCAAAAGTCTCGTGCATCCGTAACGAATGGCGGATCACGAAAGGCCATTAGTCATATACGTCACAGATCGGCAGTCGTCAAACGGCTGGCGGCGTTTTGGAGCTGTGGATCGGTTGGATCAAGTTCCAGTCCCCAGCGCATGAGTCTGTCCGACTCGTCGCGGCGTCCACCGCGTTCCAACCGTTCGGCGGCTGCTTGAATTGCAAGCGAGCGATAGCGGGAGATCTCGGCCAAGTCATCGAACCATTCGCCTGCCTCCTCGAACAACTTAGCGGCACGCTCAAGATCGCCACTCTCATAGAACGAACTCGCCCACTGTCCGAGAACAGCCAAGCGACCGCGATCGAACAAGGCAACCTCGGGGCGTCGCTGGCGGGCCGCGTGAAGAATCTGCATCGCCTCGGCATAGCGACGTTCCTCGCACAAATCGACTGCCCACCGCTGGTGAATATGAACGTCATTGGCCAACAAGGGCTCGAATTCGGAATGTTCGCGGCAACCTTCTTGGATCAACTCGACTGCCCGCTCAAAGTTCCCCGCATCACATTCCGCCAACGCCCAGTTATTCAAGCCGGCTGCCATGTTATCCCGAGTCGGCTCGTCCGCCGGATCGAGCAACTGGCTGGTCCGCAACAAGGCAATCGCCTGGTCAAAGTCCTTCTTTTCCAAGAGCGAAACGCCGCGATTGTAGTAGATTTTGGCCAATAGCTGGACGTCCGATAGCTGACGCGTCACTTGCCCTTGCGTCCGGAGCACTTGCGCCTGCGGATCGCGGCGCACGACATCGAACCATTCACGGCAGGTCGTCTCGACGTCGCAGGTCTGATCTTCCAGAAACCGGCTTCGCACGTGCGTGTTCGTCGCTACGGCAACCGGCGACAGACCGTGAACGTGGCAGATGCAATGGTACAAGATCGTCGCCGTGACACAGTTGTAATCGCCCTCGTCCAGCGTCCGGTCAAGCTCGGTACAAGTACTGTGATACTGACCTGTCAGGATCTCGCTGTGCAGGAATTGATAAACGCGCTCCGAAGTTGTGATTGCCGTCGGCCCATCGCCGCCGGAGGTAACAATCGCCGCAATGCGATGGGCGAAGTCCGAGCGATAGTGCTCAACTTTTTGCAGGTCGGTCACACCACTGGCAATCAGGGCACCTTCCAGCAATGAAAAATCATCCAACGAATCGTCCGTGGCATCCGCCAGCAGAAGCTGCTCCGTCACCGCGGGATCATCCGCGCGGACCTGTGCTGTCGTTGTAACCGATCCAAGTAAGATCGAAGCGACAACGATCGGCAAGTTGCGGATTGTCGGCCGTACAATCATCACGACTGGTCCTGCTGGTTTCCGAAGGCCACAAACGACCCACTTGACGAGTCACTTTGGAAACATAGGTTGCGAAAATGCAACAGGCGGAGAAGTTTTCGCAACTTGCCCAGTTGACAGCGTGATTAGAATTGTGGCTGATAGGAGGCTCACCGAAGTTCCTCCAGTGCCTCCCTCCATTGATGGTGCAATCTCAAGTGAATCTTTTGCTGGCGTCTGGCCTGACCGACATGATTGGCAGCCACTGGTCGATCGTACTCGCGGTCGGCCTGTTGTTTTTTGCGGTCCAGATCACCCTCTGTTTCCGTTTCTTTCGCTGGCTGAGCAAATACGTCCGGACACTGACCACTCTGAGCGAAGATGCGGAGCGCGGAGGCGACGGGCGGAAGAACATCGAACAGCTGGCGGCTCATTTTCCGTGGTTGAAATGGGTGAACAGCAACTTTCCTACGGGAACGACCACACCGGGTAACTACACGCGCGAAGACGTCTTGCACGAACTCGACACACGGATCGCAAGCAGCTCCGATTATTTGTTGCTTCAGCGGATGGGAGTGATGGCTCCGTTGTTGGGCGTGATTCTGACCGTCCTCGGGTTCCCGTTCATTCAACTGCCCGAGACGGAAGATCCCAGTCTCGACCAAATGCTGGATGTTGTCACACCCTTGGTTGCCGGTGTCGGCACCGGTGCGGTTCTCGCGCTGATTAATCAGTGGCTCTTGCACATCGCCGGCGGCCGCGCCGAAGCGATGCGAATGATCGGCCGGACTTGGTTCGATTCCGCGATTTGGTATTCGGTCGGCTTGGACACGCAGGCGGCGACGGTCAAGGCGATCGCGGCCATCGAGCGGATGGCCAAGTCGGTTTCGGAATCGGCGGACCATCAGGCCGAGAACGCTCACCGCTTGGTCGAATCGACATCGGCCATACGGCACGCGGCGGCCGAGTTCCGGGAAATCGTTCAAGTCTTTGGCACCGACATCAAGGATCTACCCGACACCTTGCGCGATGTGCGCGATGCCAGCGCCGCATCGGCCCAGGCGCTCAACGCTTTGATTCCGGTTGGCCAGCGGGCCGTTGCCGGACTTGATGTCTCGGTCTCCGCATTCCGCACGTCCGTGGAGCAGGACTTCATCCCGGCGGCGACGCGGCATCGCGAGTCGCTCGATTCTCTGTCCGACTGCAACTTGAAGGCGCTGGGCGATTCGTCGTCGCGAATCCAGGCAGCGGCAAAGGCAGTGACGGAAGGAACGGCGCTCTTCAGCAAAGTCTTGGGCGAACAGTCACAATTCTCCGAACTTCTGAATCCCATTCAGCAGACGCTGCACGAGTCGATCGATCGGCTCTCGAAATCGGGAGCCCAGTTGGAAGCGACGGTAAACACCGAGATGAATCCTTCGCAGCGGGCATTTAGCGAAGCGGCAGCGTCGTTCACCACATCCGCCTCGCAATTGGCAAGCTTCATCGAAAAAGGCGTTGAACCCGCGACGAAACGGCTCGCCGAACTGCATCGGACGCTCGCGGGGCTGGAACAGACCGCGAAAGCCATGCAGGAATTTGGCCGCGCCGGCGGCGACGTCGACCGGATTACGAAATCGCTGGCCGACGCTGCCGACGTCGCCGATGCCATCGCGGCTTTGCCGGGTCAGATCCGTGAAGCGCTCGACCAGCACGCCGAGGCCCAGGCCGTGGTCGCTGGTTCCAAAGGGAAGTTGATGGGTTGGCTCCGCAGCCGTCCGGTTGAATAATGGATTACCCAACGGGAGGAAACCGCCATGCAACTTGAAAGAGCATCGTCACATTCGGGCGAGGCCGGTCTCGCCGGATGGATCTCGACCAACGACGTTACGCTGTTCACCATGGTCCTCGTGGTGCTGATCGCGTTGCTTTTGAACAGCAATCTGCTGAAGAAGTCGAAGGCGCTCGACGAGAAGTCGGCCGAAGCGAAGACGTTGCTCCAGGATCTGGATTCGACCAGTGCCGAGCTTGGAGCGACGTCGCAGCAGCGCGACTCGCTCGACGAACAGTTGGAGGCCAGCAGGCTGGATCTCAAAACGACGAGCGAATCACTGCGGATCACTCAGGAAGAACGGGCGGCGTTGAAGAAGCAGCTGGATGAGACGATGTCGCATGTCGCGAGCCTGACCGATAAGCTCGCAGGTCTCAAGCTCGAAAAGACCGATCTGGAAATCGCGAAGTCGGTCTTGGAGAAGCAGAAGGAAGATCTGACAACGCAGGCAGGCACGCTGACAAAGGAGAAAACGACGCTCAACGATCAGCTTGCGACGCTCACCGAAAAGCTCCAGGAAAAGTTGGATGCACTGAAGGACGTCGAAGTGCAGCGGGAGCGTCTTGAGAAACAAGCCGATGAACTCGACAAGATCGTGCTAGGACTGCAAGCGAAACTCAACGCCGCCGGAACCGATTTGGTCGCCATGCGGAAGTTAAGCGAGCAGGAGAAGGCGCTCGCCGCGGCCCAGCTCAAGGCACTTGAAGAGAAGACAGCCACGGAATCGGCCAGGGCGGAAGATTACCTGGCTCGTCTGCGTCGCGCTGCGGAACTGTTCAAGGGCCTGCAGGCTGACAAGAAGAATCTCACGACCCAGTTGACCGACGCCGAACAGCGATTCCAGCAACAGTTGCTCGTCGAAACGCGGATTAACCGCGAGCTGGTCGGGATCAAAGGTGACTTGAAACGCGTGGCCGTGCTGTTCGACGCATCGGGCAGCATGAAACAGGCCGGCAACGGCGGCGGGGACCGCTGGCAGGAGGCACAACAGATTGCTCGGACCTGGTTACAACATCTAGACGTCGATGAATGTGTCTTGATTGTCTATTCGTCCGATGTGCGGACGTTCCCGGCGGACGGGACGCTGGCCAACGTTCGTGGCGAGAACGGCGAGGCCGCGCGGCACGCGTTGCTCGAACACCTTACCGGCGTCGAGCCGAAGGGTTGGACCAATACACTCGAAGCCATGCGGAAGGCCTACGCGTACGAAGGCATCGATTCGATGATATTGTTTTCCGACGGAGCCCCGACGAATCCGAATCTCGGACGATTCGATCAAGCCGTCGCCGACGAGATTTATGCGTTGTGCCGCGAGCATGAAAAGATTCCGGTGAACACCGTCGGCTTGGGCAATTACTTCGACGCCGACCTGGGCACCTTCCTCCGCACGGTGGCCAGCGTCACCGGCGGGTCATTTCTTGGGCGCTAAGGGAACTAAGGACCGTTCCAGAAACAAGAGTCCGATATTGAAGTGGCGGTGGCTTCCAGCCGCCGTTGAATAGGTGGCGGCTGGAAGCCACCACTACGCCAGCTATATCTCGATCGGTCCTAACGCGCAGGCCGCGCCGGCGTCAAAGGGCTCCGCGTGAAAGGATTCCATGTCGCCCGATTCTGATTCAGAGCGTTCGCTCGGCTTGTTCGGTGCGACAGGCGTCGGCGTCGGAGCCATAGTTGGCGGCGGCATTCTCGCACTCGCTGGAGCAGCATTCGCCGCCACCGGCCCCAGCGCGGTCGTCGCCTTCGCGCTGAACGGCGTCATCGCCGTGCTGACAGCCTTGAGCTTCGCCGAAGTCTCGTCGAAGTTTCCGCAGTCAGGCGGAACGTACACATTCGCCAAGAAAGTGCTGTCCGTCGAGGCGGCGTTCACGGTTGGCTGGGTCGTCTGGTTCGCATCGATCGTGGCGTCTGTCCTGTACGCCTTTGGTTTCGCTCAGTTCGCCGTCGTCATCGTCGAGCAATTGTGGCTCGCCGGCGAAGCTCCCGCCTGGCTCACGAGCCGCGCGATGGTTTGCGGTACGGCAATCACCGCGATTCTGTTCTACGCCGCGATGCTCACGCGTTCGAGCGCCGGGGGCGGCCAGTGGCTCAATGTCGGCAAGGTCGTTGTGTTCGCGATCCTGATCGTCGGTGGAATGTGGGCGATGCGTGGTCGCTCGGCGGCCGAATTGAGCGACAGTTTGACCCCCTTCTTCACGTCGGCGGCTCCCGGCTTGTTCGCGGCGATGGGATTCACGTTCATTGCATTGCAAGGTTTCGATCTGATTGCGGCTGTGGCGGGTGAAGTTCGTGAACCAGTCCGGACGATTCCGCTCGCCATGTTCCTCTCGCTTGGCATCGCGATCGTGATTTACCTTCCGCTGTTGCTGGTCATCAGCACCGTGGGCGTGTCCGCGGATGAATCGATCGCCGACGCCAGCCGCGCGAATCCCGACACGATCGTCGCCATCGCCGCGCGAAACTATCTAGGACCGTTTGGCTACTGGCTGGTCATGGTAGCCGCGATCTTGTCGATGCTGTCGGCGTTGCAAGCGAACTTGTTCGCGGCGTCGCGGGTTGCAGTTGCGATGGCCAGGGACCAGACCTTGCCCATGTCCCTGGCGCTGCTCAACCGGCGGTACAGAACTCCGATGAATGCCGTCATTCTTACCGCGACCGTGGTGATCGTGATCGTATTGATCGTTCCCGACCTCGCTTCGGCAGGGGCCGCGTCGAGCTTGATATTTCTGGTGACGTTTGCTCTGGCGCACTGGATTGCGATTCTCGTACGCCAGAGAAGCGCGCAGTCTCCGCCGCCATTTCGTTCGCCTTGCTTTCCGCTAGTGCCGGTTACCGGAGGGCTCTGGTGCATTGCGCTAGCCGTCTATCAAGGCGTTGCGGTGCCGTCCGCGGGATTGATCGCCGTGTTCTGGCTGGCCGTTGGCGGTGTCCTGTTCCTAGGCTTGTTTGCCAAGCGGGCTCGCGTTGCGGATGCAAGTCATTCCGCGCTGGACCCGGAAGTTGTGACGTTGCGAGGCCGGAGTCCGCTAGTCCTGGTGCCAATCGCCCGGCCCGACAGCGTGGAAGGGCTGGTCGGCGTTGCGAATGTGCTCGCGCCGCCCGGCGTGGGGCGCGTGTTGCTGCTGTCCGTCGTTGTCGTACCCAGAGAGTGGCGGCCCGACGAAGAACCGAAGCCGCTCACGAACGCTCAAGCCGTGCTCGGAGAATCGCTTCGCGCCTCGGCATCCGTCGGCGTGTTTCCTGAAACGCTGGCGACCGTGGCGCAGGAGCCTTGGGACGAGATCGCGCGAGTCGCCAAGACACATCGGTGCGAGACACTGCTGCTGGGGCTGAGCGAACTGGACGGAGCGAGTGCCGGGTCAGCGCTGGAACGCCTCATCAATCAAGTGGAATGCGACGTCGTGCTGCTCCGCGCTCCCAAGGGTTGGCAACTCGCCACCGCCAATCGCATCCTCGTGCCCACGGGAGGTCAAGGCGGACACGATCGGCTGTTAGCTCGCTTGCTCGGCAGCTTGGCGCGAACCGTCCAACGACAAGTCACACTCTCCAAGGTCGTGCCGACACCGGCCACGAAGCAACAAGAGGAGGCCGCCTCACGCGATCTCACACGACGCAACCATGACTTGTGTGCCGGCGCTGCCAACGTCCGTGTCATCCGTGACGACAACGCCGTTGACTGCATTGCGAGCGCGGCGAACGAGAATGACCTCGTGATTCTAGGCATTCAACGTTCGTCACGCCGCGTGAAGGTACTGGGGAATTTCGTACTCGACTTGGCACGTCGGACGGACGTGCCTCTTCTGATCATTTGCCGGGGACGTCATTAACGGCGGCCGGTGACAATACACGGGTGCCACTCCGAGGTCTGGTGCAGTTCCCTCGGTTCCCCTCAAGATTAGGACACTACCGAGGTTCGGCTCTGGTTGAATCCCCACTTGGTGGGCATTATTATTGCTGAGTTCACGCGATAGACCCATCTGCGATGAGATCAGAGAATGAAGTACCGAGTAATCCTTCTGCTCATTGGTGTCGGCACACTGTTTCTGACGACTCCGACTTACGCCCAGCGTCTCCCGATCCGTGGACACGTCCTACCTTCCCCGCACGCGCGGTGCCTCGAGTTCCTGCGTGGCCTGATGGCCGATGATCCGCCTCACGTCCCGTCTTTCTTCATGGCCGGCCAGCACCTGACGAAGCAGGATCGGATTGCCGAGGCACGAGACGTCCTGCGCGTCGGGATCGAGCAGGCGCGCCAGCAAGGCAACACCCACGCCGCTGGCGAGATGAGCGAATTCCTGGCCGGGCTCGGCAGCTTGGGTGAGTGATTTCCCTTGCAAGAGGCGAAGATCACAGACGACGTTTTGTGGCGA
Organism: Planctomycetota bacterium; assembly: GCA_027622275.1. GTDB lineage: Bacteria > Planctomycetota > Planctomycetia > Pirellulales > Pirellulaceae. The sequence goes on from JAQBZB010000062.1 coordinate 33,800, forward strand.
TCCCTCGAAACGACTTGAACGCCAAAAACCCGTCCGGTCGAGAAGGATCTCGACACTCAGGGCCAAAGCCGACAAACGGCACCGCCTACCGGCAAAAATGGTCGCTCGTTCAATCTGCCTCTAACACAACGCGGAAGCCATAGAAATAGTGCCGGGCATCTGCATAGTTCCGGCTTCGATTTGCGGAACGGGAGTATCTCGCGCCGTGAAGCCATGAGCCACCACGAAGGACTCGCTTAGGGCCGATGATGGCCGGCCCTGTCGGGTCGCTCGTCGGCGAATTGGCGTAGTAGTCACCATCGTACGAATCTTGGCACCACTCCCAGACGTTCCCGTGCATGTCAAATAAGCCAAGAGGATTTTCAGCGAATTGTCCAACCTTCGAGGTAAAGACAATGCCATCGTTAGCTGACAGGTATTCGTGTTCAACGCTCGAAAGACACGCTCCAAGCAACGCCCGACGCGATCGTCGTTGAGCTGCTTGATTTGTTCGGGTCGCAAGTCGAACAGACCGGGATCGAACTCGCGCGCCCACTCGGCCACGCCGTAAACCGGTTCGCGCGAGACCAGCAGATTGTTGAGCAGCAACAAGAGGACGCGCGGCGCGGCGACCTTGGTGCGTCCGTCCTCGGGCGGCAGGTGCTGTTGCAGAAAGTCGTGCAACCGCAGGCGTTGGAGCAACCGCTGGAGGATGGGGAGCGCTCCGATCGAGTGCGTGACGAGTGTTGTGCCGTCGTGCGTGTGGGCGGTTCTTCCGGTCGCGGAGTGGCGTGGTTGAGTGGTTGGTGTGGTGGTTGTTTGCTTGGTGGTCTTGTGCTTTCGGGTTGACGGCTTGGCTTTCCGTTTCGACATGAGCGTGCCTTCTTGGCGAGGTGGTGGTGAGGTCATCGAGACGCCACCACGGTAGGCCACACCACGTGTCGCGTCGCGTCATCGGCGCGCGCCGCCAACAAGTTACGTCGAGGAGCATGGACGTAAGTCGAGTCGAACTCAACTTACGTCGAGGTGATTTTTCGCAAGTCAACATCTGCCGACTTTCTCGCGTGCTGGACACCTAGTTGCGCGTCTACAATCCGGCAAGTTCACCTCGCTCCGTTTGCCAATTCACAGTAGGTCTGCCCGCGTTTACGCGCACCGCCGTCATCATTCGAAAGCCACAAAATCAAAAGTTATTCAGGACGAGATGTGCGGAAAGTGCGCTATTGTTATCTGCCGTTGTAGGTGTTTTGCGGCGAGTTTCTGCTGGCAGCCCAGTGCTGGCAGCCCAGTTGCGACCGAGCGACGTCGGTGCGATGTCCGGAGCGTTGGAGCTGTTGCAAAAGATCGTGACGCGAATCCGCCCGCGTTGGCCGCACGTGCGAATCATCGTGCGGGGCGACGGGCATTTCAGCGACGACCGCTTGATGAGTTGGTGTGAATCGACGCCCAGACTGGAGTTTACTGTCGGGATGCCGAGCAACGCGCGGTTACTGAAAGAGGTGCAGGAGGCCCAGCGCCAAATTGCCGGGGAGTTTGCGGGTGCGCGTGAGGCGGATGAACTCGACGGACGCGCGGCCTACGAGGACGGTTACTGCCCGCGCGGCGACGCGGAGAATCG
>JAQBZB010000063.1 GCA_027622275.1 Planctomycetota bacterium
CGCCGCGAAAACGGTGGCGGCTGGAAGCCACCACTACGACGTTTATTGATCAGCCAATGCTTAGTTGTTCGGCGTCTTTCGCTTCGTTCGGGGCGGCGTCGGCAATGCTTCCCGTTGGCTGAACGAACAGCATAGACATTGGTAGCGTAGCAACTGGAATATGGAACGCTCATTTTGCACCCTTGCTATCGTCTGTTTTCTGGTATTGGGTTGTGGCCGCGAGCGAGACGCGACGGTTGGCGACGCTGACCAACCAGCCGATGATACGCCCGTGCAACCTACCGCCGACCCCACGCCAATTATTTGGGATGCATCGCTTATCGACGGCGGCGAAATGTTTGAAGATTACGTCGATTTCCGCGACTATGTCCGACGCTCGACCTTGATCGCCAAAGGTACGCTCACTCGTTGGGACGGAAAGCAGGGCAGCGTGGCGGTTGAGCAGGTCCTGCACGGTGATCCAGACACGCGTGAGGCGAAGCTCGTTTACGACGGTGGTTTCGTCACGGTGCAACCGGGAGACAAGGTCTTGGTGCTACTGCGTGACGAAGGTGGTTCTACCCTATTGAATTCGTTTTGCGGTGTGTCCGGTGTCACGCGATGGACCAACGACATCTCAACGATAGTACAATCCGCGTTGTCATCATCGTGAGGTTTCGCGCCAGCCAACACGGTGTGGCCGCAAGGTCCGGCTGCGTCGCCAATGTTTCGCACGTTCGTCGAATCTTCGCCAGCCAATCGCGAGCTGCGTTCGGTTTGTCGCGGGCGATGTAATCGACAATGCCTTCCAAGTCACCATCCGCTTCCGGTGCGTAGATGACGGTTGCCGCTATCGTTCTCCCCGCTCGATTTCGGCGATCCTCTGTTCGGCCCGCGCATAAACTTGATCTGCCGGGACGCCCAGTCCGGCGTCGAGTTGTGCGAACCCCTTGGCGACTTCTTCACGTAATGTTTCTCGCGCTTGCAGCATTCGCAGACCCTCGGCGAGTACATCGCTTTCATTCAAAAATCGTCGCTCGGAAACCATGCGTTGAACAAACGGCACCATGTCGCTTGGAATTTGGGTTGTCATCTTGAACCTCTTCACGATTTGCTATACCGCCGGTCGCCCAACATGGTTTGGCCGCCAGGGCCTTCGGCACGCCTTCCATTCTACGCCACCCGTCGCCGCCTGATAACCTCGCGCAGCGTTTGAATCCAAATCAAGACAGCGAACACGAATGCGAATACTGCGGTCGGCTTGCCGCCACCGCATCCAACGATCGCGGCGATTCTAGTCAATAGCAGGGATTTAATAAACAGGACACCGAACACGGTATCGCGAAGGGATGGTTCTCCCTGCCGATTTGGGACAGGCATCTGAGTTGGCCCCAGAGTTGTAATTAGAAGAATTGGCGTTGAGACAGCGAGTTCAACGCGGTATTCCAGGTCGCGCTTGGTCGCATGGCTGCTGCGGACTTTTCGGCGTCGGGATGATAGTAACCGCCGATGTCAACCGGCGAGCCCTGGGCCGCGTTTAGCTCGTCGAGGATCTTGGCTTCGTGATCGGCAAGCTGCTTCGCCAGGGGAGTGAATTGACTTTGCAAATCGGCGTCCTTGGTTTGCGAAGCGAGTGCCTCGGCCCAATAAAGTGCCAAGTAAAAGTGACTGCCGCGGTTATCGAGTTCGTTGACTTTGCGCGACGGCGATTTGTTGTTGTCCAGGAATCTTCCCGTGGCTGCGTTCAATGTCTCCGCCAACACCAACGCCTTGGCATTGCTTGTCTTTGTGCCAAGGTCTTCGATGGAAACGGCCAACGCTAAAAACTCTCCCAGCGAATCCCAACGGAGATGTCCTTCTTCGAGAAACTGCTGCACATGCTTGGGCGCGGAACCACCCGCACCGGTTTCGAACAAGCCGCCGCCAGCCAACAGCGGGACGATCGACAGCATCTTGGCGCTCGTTCCAAGCTCGAGAATCGGAAACAGATCGGTCAGATAGTCACGCAGCACGTTGCCGGTGACCGAGATCGTGTCCTGGCCATCTTTGCAGCGTTGGCACGTCAACCGCGTCGCTTCGACGGGTGACAGGATTTGAATGTCGAGCCCCGTTGTATCATGCTCCGGCAAGTATTGATTCACTTTCTGGATCAGGTTGGCATCGTGTGCGCGATGCTTGTCCAACCAGAAGATCGCGGGCGAGCCCGTGGCGCGGGCTCGATCGACCGCCAGTTTCACCCAATCGCGAATCGGGGCATCCTTCGTCTGACACATCCGCCAGATGTCGCCTTGCTCGGCAGCGTGCTCAAGCAGCGCCTTCCCTGATGCGTCAACGACTCGCACAGTTCCTGCCGTCGAGATTTCAAAGGTTTTGTCGTGCGAGCCATACTCTTCGGCCTTTTGAGCCATCAGTCCGACATTCGAGACGCTCCCCATCGTCGTGACGTCAAAGGCACCATTCTCCTTGCAAAAGTCAATCGTCTCCTGATAGACGCCGGCGTAGCAGCGATCCGGGATGATGGCCTTCATGTCGTGCAGCTTGCCGTCCGGGCCCCACATCTGTCCGGAAGTTCGAATCGCGGCGGGCATCGAGGCGTCGACGATCACATCGCTGGGAACATGCAGGTTCGTGATCCCTTTGTCTGAGTCGACCATCGCAAGTTGCGGCCGGTCTTTGTAAACGGCTTGAATATCTGCCTGGATCGCGGCTCGTTCTGCTTCGGGAAGATTCGCGATCTTCGTATCGACATCTCCTAGTCCATTGTTCGGTTCGATGCCGAGTTCACTGAACTTGGCAGCGTGCCTTTCATAGACCTCCTTGAAGAACACTTCGACGGCATGTCCGAAGATAATCGGGTCGGACACCTTCATCATCGTGGCCTTGAGATGCAACGACAGCAGGACGCCCGTGGCCTTCGCGTCGTCGATCTCGCGCGCCAGGAACTCACGCAGTGCCCGGCAACTCATCAACGAAGCATCGATGATTTCTCCAGCCTGTTGCGAGAAGCTCTCCTTAAGCACCGTCGTCTCGCCATCGTTGCTCACCAGCTCAATGCGGACATCGCCGGCCTGCTCCATGACGTGCGAACGCTCGCTCGCATAGAAATCGCAGCCGGTCATCGACGCGACGAGCGTCTTCGAGTCGGCCGTCCATGCGCCCATCGAATGCGGATGCTTCCTGGCGTATTCCTTGACGGGGGCCGCGACCCGACGATCCGAGTTGCCTTCTCGCAGTACCGGGTTCACGGCGCTTCCCAGGACTTTCGCGTAACGGGCTTTGATGTTTTTCTCGGCGTCGCTGTTCGGTTCCTCGGGATAATCGGGGACGTCGTAGCCGTGGTCTTGCAATTCCTTGATCGCTGCGACCAGTTGCGGAAGCGACGCGCTGATGTTGGGCAGCTTGATGATGTTGGCTGCGGGCGTCTTCGCCAACTCGCCAAGTTCGCTGAGCGCATCGCCTTGCTGCTGACGCGGCGAGAGATTCTCGGGAAAGCTGGCGATGATTCGGCCAGCCAGCGAAATGTCTTTCAACTCGAACTCGATCCCCGACGAAGCGGTAAACGCGCGGATGATCGGCAGCAAGGATTGCGTTGCCAGGGCAGGTGCTTCGTCCGTTTTCGTATAGACAATCTTGCGCATGTTCTCTGTCATTCTCTATTTACAGGGGTGGGCTCTTGCTCAGGCTGGCCTCAGCTTGGTCTTGCGATGTCCGCGAACATCGGGTCGCCTTAAGTTAGCAGCATCCGATTTTTTGAACAACGGCTTGCAACGTCGAGCTTCACAAGCAAGCGTGCTTATGGCGAAGTCACAACCGGCATGGGCAGCAAGTCGGCCTCCGGGGGCGTCGCCGTGATCGCGCAGCCGACGATTCGTTCCAGCGCGGCCACTGCCTGCTCGCGCTGAGCCTGGCGGCGATAGAGGTCGATGCGGTACTCGAGCAGCTCGCGGTAGCTGGCAATCAATTGCTCGAAGTTGACGCGGCCCACCCGATAGGCATCCATCGAGAGCGTAAACGTCTTCTCGGACTGCGGCACAAGTTGGCTGTCGAGCAGTTCCAGCACGCGGTCGTGTTCGGCGGCCTGGGCGTGCAGCTTGTATACGCCGGCCCGCAACTCGTCCCAGGCCCCGTCGTAACGCTGCGCGGAGCGGGCCGCGTTGTAACGGGCTTCGCGAGCCGCCGCCGAAATGCGGTGACGGTAAACCGGCAAGTTCACTCCGAGCGTCAAGTAATAGGAATCGCTTCCCGTCGCCAGCGGGCTGAGCCCCTGGGCACCCATCGCCTGCCACTGAAAACCGCCCGTGACATCGGGAAAGTAATCGCGCTGGGCTAATGCTTCCGCGGCCCAGTCGCGGTCCAGCTCGCTGCGGCGGGCGGCCAGTTCCGGTTGGCAATGCTCCAGCAACGCGACCAATTCTTCTTGACTAGCGGGTAACGGAGTGGCGGCGTACTGCGGCCGGGCGTCGACCGAGATGCCGCGCGGAACGTGCAGGGTTTGCGCGAGATCCGCCAGCGATTCCTCGCGCGCCCGCTGTAGCTCGGCGAGCATGATTTGCAGTTTGGCCAGTTCGTTTCTGGCCCGCAGCACGCTTTCCAAGCCGGTATCAATTGCGCCCGTTTCGTACTTTGCTTCCGCCACTTGAATGAGCTGCTCGAGCTTCGGTTCCAGTTCGCGATTCACCGTGATGGCTCGATCGACAAAATACAGTTCAAAGTAAGCCCGCTTCACCTGCTCGAGCACCCGCAGTTCAACCGCTGCCAATTCGGACCAGGCGGCGTCGGCATCGTGCGCCGCGACTTCGCCGCGGAGGGCCAGCTTGCCGAACCAGGGCAGTTTTTGCGACGCGCTGAGCATGAAAGTCATCGGGCCGTCCGCCGTTTCGTTCGGGACTAACGCGGGCGAAGCCATCAGCATCGGGTCCTCCAGCGAACGGGCTTGCGCGATCCGCTCCTGCACGGCGTGAGCTTGTGAGTGGGCGGCCTGCAGTTCTGGATTGTTGGCCAAGGCGAAAGACACGAGCTGTTCGAGCGAGGCGGAGGAGTCGAATGCCGGTTGCGATTCGATGTCGTGATGCGGCTCACGATGGCTGACGGATTGGATCGGCGGCAAGGAGATATTCGATTCGTCGCGTAAGTCTTGCGAGCCGAACATGCCGGGCGCAGGTGGCCGGCTCGGCCGCGCCGCGCCACGGTTTCGACCGGCCGACGCGCAGCCCCAGGCGAGCGACAGGCAAAGTGCCGCCAGGATCGCAGCGTCGGTCGTGAATCGCGAAGCGGTCATGGAACGGGAAGTCATGATTGGATCGGGCCACAAGCTCGCGGCCCGCGCGGTAACAAACAGGGATGCTCGTCTTCACCTCGCAACGTGCCGTATTCCTTGTTTCGGCCCGTGAAACTGCTTCAATCAGAAAAACTCGCACGGCTGGCAAGGTCGACCGACGTGTCATAATCGTCAAACTTGACAGCTTAGGCCGCGCACAAGCGAAGCGCGGTTCCGGCAATGCCGCTGCCTACACCGGCGCGTTCTCCGTCGATTCGCCTTCCGCTACCGAGGCCGCGTGCAATTTTCGCCAGCGGCGGGCACGGAGGTGGTAGAAGAGAACCGGCAACAGCAGGTCGATCACTTCGTCCGCGACCAGGATGCCCCCGAGTACGGGCGCGGCCATCGGTTGCATGATTTCCGCGCCGGTGCCGGTCGCCCAGAGCATCGGGGCCAGGCCGATGATCGTCGTGCCTTCGGTCAGCAGTTTGGGACGCAACCGGTGGACCGCGCCTTCCATGATTGCTAGCTTCAGTTCCGGCAGCGACGCGATGTTCTCCAATCCGCCGCGCTGAGCGACCGCTTCGCGCAGATAGACCAGCATCACGACGCCGGTCTCCGTGGCCAGCCCAAAGCAAGCAATGAACCCAACCCACACCGCCACGCTAAAGTTGAAGCCGAACAGATACTGGAACAGCACGCCGCCGGCCAGTGCCCCCGGTACCGCCAACATCATCAGCAGGGCGTCGGTGAAATCGTGATAGGTGATGTACAGCAGCACAAAGATGATCATCACCACGATCGGAACGATCAGCGTCAGCGTCCGTTTGGCGCGAAGTTGATGTTCGAACTGGCCGCTCCACTCGATGTACATGCCCGCCGGCAATTTCACTTTGTCGGCCACGGCCCGCTCAGCCTCTTCCACAAAGCCGACGATGTCGCGGTCGCGGACGTTCAGTTGCACGTAGCTGCGCAGTAGTCCGTTTTCGCTCTTGATCATCGACGGGCCTTGCGCGATCCGCACGTCGGCGATTTGAGACAGCGGAATCTGCATGACACCGTTGGGGAACGGATTCAATGGCGACTCGGCGTCGGACGGCAACCGCGCGGCCCCCGCCGAGCCGCCGCTCCCCATACCGCTCATGCTTCCGCCCGCGACAGGTGCCATCGATGCAGCGGCGCTGACCAGCAGGTTCTTGACCGACTCCTCGTCTTCGCGAAACGCGCGGGCGTAGCGGATGCGGACCGGAAACCGCTCGCGGCCTTCCACCATCATCGTAATCATTTTGCCCCCCAGCGCCGTTTCGATGACTTCCTGCACGTCACCAATGTTCACGCCGTACCGCGCCGCCTTGTCGCGATCGATGTCGATTTCCAAATAACCTTCGCCCACGATCTGGTCCGGGAAGACGTCGGCCGCGCCGGGCACGTTCCGCAACACCGCGGCGATCTGTTCGGAGGTCTGCTGGATCTTGTTCAGGTCGTCGCCATAGACTTTCACGCCGATCATCGTCCGCACGCCGGTGGCCAGCATGTCGACGCGGTTGATGATCGGCTGAGTCCAGATGTTTCCCCAGCCGGGGACTTGCAGGACGTTGTCCATTTCCTTGAGCAGCCCATCTTTCGATTTCTGCCACAGGAACAGCCGTTTCGCGAACGCGGGTTCGAGTTGCTCGCGGAGTTGTTCGAGTTCCGTCTTCTCGGATTGTCCCTCACTGACGCTCCGGGATAGCGTCGTCGGTCCCGTCCACCGTCCCAGCGACTGGGCCTTCGTTTGCAGTTGTTCGATGGCCTGCCATGTGTAAAGTGGCACCGCGCGGTCGAACAACCGCCAGTTCCACTGTTGGACGTGTTCGATCCACCGCTCGTCCCGCTCTCGCTCGATCGCGGCGAGTACCTGCGAATAGAAGGTCGCGCGTTCGTAGCCCAACACCTGGGCGACTTCCGCCAAGGCGCGTTGGGCAGAGCCCGGATTCAAGAGCAACAAATCCGCGCTGGCTTCAACAAGTCCCTGCTCCGCAAACTGTGCGACCGTCTGCTGGACCAACGCCGTGACGGTCGGCATGTCGGGCGATTCCACCAGTCGCGGACCGAACCGCGGAGCCAGTTTGTCGGCGACGGCCGCGACCTCCGACTCCAGCGGTTCACGCCGCAGTTTGCCGTTGGCACGCAACAGCCGGACACAGTCGTCCACTACAAACCGGGTCAGTCCTGGCGCAAGTTCGTGTTGGAAGCGAGTGTATTCCTGGAACGACAGATTCCGTAGCGTGTGGTCGAACGACTCCAGTGCGAACATGGTCGAGTCGTTTAGCAGTTCCACCTGCTGGTCCGGTGACGGCTGCTTGACCCATCCGCGATCGATCATCGCCACCAAGGTCTGCTCCGTTTGCCGGTGCGCGTCCTCGTATCGCAATTCGCGTTTGGGCCAGTGCTCGCGGGGCCGCAAGTTGACGACCGTCTCGATCATGTCCGGCGGCGCGGGGTCGGTGGGTGTTTCAGCGCGGCCCGCTTTGCCGACCACCAGCTCCACTTCGGGGAACGAACGCAGCAGCGCGTCGCGGGCTTTCAGGTCGTCGCTGACTTGGGTGATCGAGGCCCGCGGGATCGTGATCGGCATGTCGAGCACCGTGCCTTCGTCGAGCGGCGGCATGAACTCGCGCCCCAGCCGCTTCATCCGTGTGTCGGCCACCAGCGCGACGACGATCAGGCAACCGAACATTGCGGCCAAGCGCGAACATCGTGCGAGGGTGGTTGGGGTCGAGTACAGCGTGCCCCCAGAAATGGAAGCGCGATGTGCCCAGACGATGCCCAACATCGCACCGCCGAGCACAAATAGAAACAACGGCCTGACTCCGAGCGGCACGACGCCGCAGACGAAAATCACGCCGGTCAGCAGCACGATCGGCCACGGATGGTCGAGCAAGTAGCGGAGCACGGGCCGATAGATCTCCAGCACGCTGCGGACAATCCAGCTCTCTTCTTCGCCCCGCAACCGGCCTCGGATCAGCAGCGGAATTAGCGCCGGCACCAGCGTGATCGCCAGAATCGAGACGCCGACCATGGCGAACGTCTTGGTAAACGCCAGCGGATGGAACATGCGGCCTTCCATCCCGCCCAGCGCGAAGACGGGAATGAAGCTGATGACCATGATCATCACGGAAAAGAAGATCGGCCGACCGACCGTTTGCAAAGCAGGCAGAACCAGCTCCCGCGTGTCGCCCGTTACTGGCTCGTTGCCGAACCGCGCGTGCAGATGGTGCGTGGCGTTTTCGACCATCACGATCGACGAATCGACCAGCACGCCGATCGAGATGGCGATGCCGGACAGCGACATGATATTCGACGGGATACCGAACGCGCGCATCAGGATGAACGACACCAAGGCCGCCAGCGGCAGCGTGATGCAGACGATCAGCGCGCTGCGGAAGTGCCACAGGATCAGCAGGATCGCCAGGCTGGCGACGATCATCTCTTCGCGCAGCGTGCTGGTGACGGTGTGAATCGCCCGTTCGATCAAGTGCGTGCGTTCGTAGAACGGCACGATCCGCACACCCTCCGGCAAGCCGGCCTGAAGCTGTTCGATTTTCTTTTTGATCCGGTTGGTCACCTCCAGCGGATTCTCGCCATACCGCATCAACACCACGCCGCCGACCGCTTCGTTGCCGTTCTTTTCCAGGCTGGCGCGGCGCATTGACGAACCGAACTGGACGCTGGCGACGTTGCTCACATAGATCGGCGTGCCCCCTTTCGATTTGATGACGGTCTTCTCGACGTCCGCCAGCGATTGAATCCAGCCGGTGCTGCGGACCAGGTACTCCGAGTTCGCTTTTTGAATGATCCGGCCGCCGACCGACGAATTCGACCGCTCGACCGCTATGAACAGTTCGCCCAACGTCACGTCGTACGCGCGCAGCTTGTTCGGGTCGACGTCGATTTGATATTCGATCGGGAAGCCACCCACCGACGCGACTTCCGCCACGCCCGGCACACTGTAAAGCTGGTAGCGGACGTACCAGTCCTGCACCGCGCGGAGCCGCCCCAGGTCGTAGCCGTCACCTTCGACCGTGTACCAAAAGATCTGGCCGAGCGCCGTGGCATCGGGCGCGAGGTAGGGCGACACGTCGGCCGGCAAGAATGTTTCGGCGATCGACAGCCGTTCCAGCACTCGCTCGCGAGCAAAGTAAAAGTCGATCTTGTCCTCGAAGATGATGTTGATCATCGAGAAGCCGAACTCGGACGTGGCTCGAATCGCCTTCACGCCGGCCAGTCCTTGCAGGTTGACCGACAGCGGATAGGTCACCTGGTCTTCGACTTCTTTCGGACTGCGGCCCGGCCAGTCGGCGAACACGATGACTTGGTTTTCCGACAGATCGGGGATCGCATCGATCGGCGTGTTGATCAGCGAGTGGATGCCCAGACCCGCCACGACCACCGCGGCGAAGATGACCACGAACGGATTGCGGACGGAGTAGGCGATGATACGTTCGATCATTTTTCGGCACCTTTGCTCGCGCCGAAATACGCTCCGGCCGCTGCCGGATGCAGTCGCGTCTCGGCATCGACCAGGAACGCACCAGCCGCCGCGACGCGGTCTCCGGCCAGTAACCCTTCCATCACCGAGTAATATCCGCCCGCCCGCGGCCCGAGCGTAACCGCCACGCCTTCAAACAGACCGGGCGTTCGTTCGATGTACACGACCTGCTGATCGCCCGTGTCGATGACCGCGCTCTCGGGAACTGCCAGCACACCGTCGACCGTCACCGCACTCAACCGCGCCAAGTATTTTTCGGGGTCTTGCTTCAGCAAGTCTGGACAGCCCGCACAGCACAGGAACACGATCCGCTCACCGACGCTAGCCCGAATCGGCTGCCCCATGCTGCCGAGTTTGGCACCCGTGACAGGACAGATCTTTTGCTGCGCGATTAAGTCTGCATCGCTCAGCGCGGGCATTGCATCTTCATTACGAGGGATGCTGGCGAATGGCTCGATCTCGCTGACCGGTGTCCTCAACAGGACGGTCGCATACATTCCGGGCTTCAGCAGATGGCCGGGGTTCTCTAACTCGAACCGCACGCGAATGGTACGCGTGGCGGTTTCCACATGCGGATGCACCAGCCCGACTTTGCCGGCGAAGACGTGGCCGGGCAGTCCTTCCAGTGTCGCCTCGACATCCTGACCGGGCCGGATTAGCGCCGCGTCTTCTTCGTAAACTTCCGCCTCGATCCAGAGGACCGTCAAGTCCGCCACTTCGAACAGCATCTGGCCCACTTCCAGTCGGTCGCCTTCGATCACCTCTTTCTGAAACACGTGCCCGGTGCGGGGCGCGCGGATGATCAACCGATCCTTGGCCTGACCGGACTTTTCGATGTCGTCGATTTCCTGTTCGGCAATCCCCAGCAACCGCAACCGTTCGTGGGCGATCTTGCTCAGCCCGGAATTGTCCCCCCGCGTGATCAGCAGTTCCCGCATCGCGTTGTACAGATCAGGACTGTAAATCTCCGCCAACGGTTCGCCCTCCCGCACTTCGGCGAATGACTTGTTGACGTGCAACTTCTCCAGGTAGCCAGCGACGCGCACCACCAGCCGCGTGAGCCGGCTCTCGTCGAACGTCACAAACCCCACCGTGCGGAGTTCTTTGACGAGCGGCCGATGCGTGACCTCGGCCGTTTCGATCCCCGCCAGCTGCACGCGATAGGGCGAAAGCTGTACGCGGCTGACCACGCCTTCGGGCAATGGCGACACCTCGCCTTTCGTTCGCTTTGACAGGGGCATGCCGCAGATTGGACACTTGGGCGTCGCGCCGCCCGGGTCGGGCTTGTCGCGCACGACGCTGGGGTGCATCGGGCAATAAAACTCCTGGCCGGAGACGAGTTCGAATGGGGTACCCGCCGCCGGCCGCGTCCATTTGTCCCAGTGGTTTCTAATCGCGTCCCAGTAACCGATCAGCAAACCGATGCCGACGAGAATCGCGACGAACCGCAGCCGGATTTCGACCGCCCTGACCGCAAACAGTAGGCCGCGCCAGGCACCGGCTCGTGCCGGTTCGCCAATGAGTGCGGGCGACGGGGCTCCGTCCGGCGCGGGTGAAGTGGAATCGTCGGGCTGGATTTCAAGAGGGCTTTGGTTTTCCGACATGGTGATTCACCGATCCCTTTCCTTGTTGATAAGCGTTGGAGGTTTACCGATCCGTCACGGGTGCGCAGCCGACGATCAACCAACTGTCCGGCTCGTGGAAACAGCTGCGCCTTCACAGCGATTGCGTTGCCGACATTCATCGTGCGGAAGAATCCGGGCGACGATCGAAACGCACCCAGCAGCAGCTCGAACTTCCGTCACCCAGCGCGCGCAGAGATAGCGCCACGCTCACATTAAGCGTTAATGCGGATGTGTTGAGTCTGAAGAGAAGACTCGGCAAGCGAGCGAGCGACGTCCAAGGACAGGCGTCGGAAATGCAAATCATCATGCGCGGTCGTGAATGGAATCAGCGAGTTGGCGAAGGCCAGAGCGAACGGATTTGTGCGCCCGTCCCGGTCGTCCCGCTGGTTCGGCACCGGCGGCTGCTCCTTGGCGGGTGCCTGCCGAGCGGCACAGCAGCCCATGCCACAGCACCTGCCGTCCTCTGTCCCGCAGCAGCACTTCGTCGCTGGCAACGCGGCGGCAACAACTGGACCGCCATCCGCATGGACGATCACCCGCGGAAACAACCCCATCAGGCTCAGGCTGACAATCAAGCTGGCCACGGCAACCCAGCGCATTTTGCAGTAGGTACGATACATGATTTAAGATTATAGCATCCGATTGCAGGGATTCGAGAGATGAATGACAGGCGAACCGCGTGCGCTACGAATAAGCCGTCCTACGACCCGCTGAGTGTCTTTCTATTGGGCTTGCACAAGTTGCCAAGACGGAATGCACGCTTTTACAGGAATTCGATCAGAAACCTCACAGAAACCACCCCATGTTCCTCTCGTGGCTAAAACGACGGCGGAGAAGGCGGCTGCTGGCTCAGCCGTTTCCCGACCAGCGGGCGGAGATCCTCGGCCACAACGTGTTCCACTACGGACACCTGTCAAAATCGGAGCAGGCCAAGCTGCGTGACGATCTGCGTATCCTCGTCGCTGAAAAGAACTGGGAAGGCTGTGGCGGGTTGGTGATGACCGATGAAATCAAAGTTACCATCGCCGCGCAGGCCGCGTTACTGCTGGTCGGATTCGAGGACGAGTACTTCGACATGGTGCAATCAATTCTGGTCTACCCCGACGCCTACGTCGCACCGGACCAGACAATCACCAAGGGCGGTGTGGTGCTGGACGGCGATTCGCATCGCGAGGGCGAAGCCTGGTATCGCGGCCCGGTGATTCTGTCGTGGGCCGACGCGTTGGCCGGTGGCCGGCATGAAGCTGACGGCGACAATCTGGTACTGCATGAATTCGCCCATCAACTCGACATGCAAAACGGCCGCTCGGCCGACGGCACGCCGCCACTCGCCACGCGTCAGCAACACGACCGCTGGCAAGAGGTCATAACCGCCGAGTTCCATCGGCTGGAACGCGACTGCCGCCACGGTCGTCGAACTCTGCTGGACTGCTACGGCACGGAGAACATGAGCGAGTTCTTCGCCGTCAGCACCGAATGCTTCTTCGAACAGCCGACCGACATGTTGCAGCATCACCCGCAGCTGTACGACATCCTCCGCGACTTCTACCGCCAAGACCCGGCGCAACGCATGGACAGTCCGGGGCAAGGAAGTGCAACGTGAGGGTAGCATATTCACTATAAGCTCCCCAAATCTCCAGGCTGTGTTGGTTGGCTCCCGGTTGAGAGTGAATGCAGCTGCATCGTATACTTGATGGTTGAGCGCTACGGCAGATTATCGTAAGAAGTTACAAGCCATGCCCGTCTTCACCAATCTCGACGAACGGATCGAACGGCCACCGTTCGATGGCGATGCGTATCGAAGTCGATTGCCGGCAGCACAGACCGCAGCCGCGCTAATTCATCTGGTCCATGTTACTGCCGCGCCGCACGATCCGACAAAGTGGAGTGCTTTCGTTTCGATTCTGACCAATCCTCCTCACGAGATTCCCACGTCGGTGGACGCCGCCTATTGCAGCGACCCGACCCGCACAGCGGAAGACTTGTTGGGCTACGCACGATCGGTTTACTTTTATGCTGGGCGAGCGCATCCAAGCTTCGGTAATTTCGCCCTAGCGTTTGACTCCAACTGCCAACAGGGACGCACCGGTTCGGCGACTCCGTTTGATACCGGAGGATTCGTTTGCCAGCCGACGCCTCACATCAAAGTTCGTCTGCTACCGAACGACGACCTGTCGCAGCGTGTCGCTTACTGTAACAGCTCAAACTTGACACTTGCCGAGTGGCGTGACGTGTTCGCCCGCATTCTGGCCGCATACTTTGACGAGCTGTCGGAATACTGGACCGGCAGCCCCGCACCGCATGATCCGGAAGGGCTGTACGAGTTAAACGATGCCTGGCGCTGTTGGGCTTTTGAAGTTCGCCTCTACGAACCGCAGCCGATCCACGACCGCGTCGCATGGTGTGCAGACGAGAGTGTTATGCATGAACTGTTCCGGTTACACCGTACCGAACCGATTACACCGGGTGCATCACGGCCCGTGAACAAGTTTCTGAACGATGTGCCTGCGCTGGAACCAACGGGAACACCGTTCTTCTGCAAGGCTGCCGAGAATTGGGTAAGGGAGCAGTTAGGAATATGAAAGAATTGTCAGCAATTGATCTGGAAATCGTTGGCTTCAATGGCGCTCCGTTGGTGGAATGTGGTCGAGCGCTGCCAATTGCGCGGCGCAAGTCGGACGGAACGCACGCCGTGCTGGACCTGAGCGATGGTGTGGCCCGGCTCAATTGGCACAGCGAAGGTGAGGCAGCGGCTCTACTCGCCAATGGGCGTTGGACCAAGCTTGAAAAGAGCGTATTTGTTCCGCAGTCGTGCTGTGAGGGAGCAGGCCAGTTCGTCAACCAACCGATGGTAATCTACGCAGACGAATCGATGCTCGACACCGCCGATCGTTTGCCGCGCCCACCAATGCCATCGGGCGAGTATATGATTTGGCGGCGGCTGCAATCACATCCAGAAACCGTACAGGCGGCATGCGGATCGGCCGAGACGGTCGAAAAACTACTGGACGATTGGGGCGCAGCACTGCTAAAACGGTTTGACGCCATGTACCGAATCGGGCGCGATGACGAGTACCTGAAACGGATCGCCGACTTTGCTTTGTGCGCCGCCAGAAACAAGGATCTGCGCTGGCGCGCCTATAGCTATTTCGCAACTGTCCGAGAATCGGTCCGGATGCGAGACACATTTGCCACGTTTATACAGCGCGAGTTTCCCGCGGCGAACTTGGAAGATTTCATGAATATGGCGGCCGACCTGAAAGCCTGGCTGGGCCACGTTGCGCCGCTGGCTTCGCAACCCGGGCCGCCGTCGTCCGAGCCGTCCAGTGCGTTACCCAAAGTGCGGGGAATGGCCAGGGCAAGGCGAGATTCCGAAGATGAGCTATTTGCCAAATGAGTGATTTCCCTCAAGTCTTCACGTTCTACAGCTTCAAAGGCGGCGTCGGCCGCAGCATGGCGGTGCTGAACGTCGCCTACGCGCTGGCAGGTCGAGGGCGGAACGTGCTGGTGCTGGACATGGATCTGGAAGCACCAGGATTGAGTGGGTTTCTCCGTCGCAAAGAGGAAATCGGCATGCTTGCCGACTGCGACATTATTGACCTCGTCCAGTGGGCTGCCCAGTTCGCTGCGGCGCGACAGGCCGGCGCAAAACCGGGCCGATCGGCGCTGCCGCCTCTGACGGATTACGTGGTGAGCGTCCTCCCAGAAAAACTCGAGCCGATCCGGCCCAAACGCGGGGAACTCGGGCGCGTGGATGTGATCCCAGTCGACGACCGGGAAGACCGCGACTATTACGGCCGGCTGACAAAATTGGGCATCGGCAGCTTCAATCACGAAACGCTCCGACAAATCGGCAGCGTGCTGAACGTCTGGCTGAAGAGCCGGGAGTTTGCGGTCGAGGTGCCGGAATACTACGGTTCGGCGGGCGAGCGCACGGCCAAATACGACTACGTGCTCGTCGACAGCCGAACCGGCGTAACGGAGATTGGCGGACTGTGTATCGGGCCGCTTTCGGATCACCTGCTGGTATTTACGGCGTTGAACGACCAGAACATCGCGGGCACGAGTCACTTCTTGCGTGAGGTCGGTGTCCCAGCGGATAGCGATGCCAAACCGGCGACGAGCGAGGAGCAGGGGGCACGCACCGAAAGACTCGGCCCAAAGCCCACGATGATTGTTGCCACACCGGTCCCCAGCGGCGAGTTGGAGATAAAAAAAGAGAGGCTGGACGAGTTGCGTCGAATGGTTGGCACCGTCGTTTGCCAGCTCTCATACCATCCGCAGTTGGCTCTGATGGAAACCGTTTTCGTTCGCAACTATCCCAAAGAATACTTGGCGCTGGAGTACAACGACCTGGTGGATCGGCTGATGCGTCAGGCAAAGGACGCTACGGATTTCGACGTGGTCGACTTCTTCACCGAATTCCAAAAGTCGAACCGAAACAAACAGCGGGAGTTGGCGAAGCAAGCTATCCGATATTCTTCGACCTCCGGCGGTTTGACCTGGCCCTTGCACTTAATCCTGGCGAATCTATCGCCTGACTCCATTACGGACGACACCGATTTCGTTCTGCTCGACCGGATTTGTCGCATACTCGCGGGACACAAGGAGGATGTGGACTATGACGCAACCAACCAATGGGCCAACGTCCTTTCAGCATGGGCTCTGCATTCGACGCAGCCTGACCTGCGTGCGATCCGGTTCGATGCCGCAATGATCCGCTACGCCCAGATCGTGGACGCTGACGATGCGACGTCCAAACAAAAGGCCACGGCGCTTGTCAACCGCGGCTTTCGGAAAGGCCAGTTGGAGGACCACGAAGGCGCGATCGCCGACTACACGGCCGTGCTGGAGATGCCCGACGCACCGGCCGAGCAAAAGGCCCAGGCGCTTTCTAATCGTGGTTGGCGTAAGCATCTTTTATCGCAACTTCCCGAGGCCATCGCGGACTTTCGAGAGGCGATTTCAATCGACGAGACAATGTGTTCGGCTCACGGGAATCTCGCCATCACGCTCCTCGTCGGCGGCCAAGCTGAAGAAGGACTTGCCACGTACGACCATGCGTTTGCGTTGGCAACGCTTGAAGATGTTGCCGACATGGAACAGGACTTGACCGAGGCACTCGAAAAACAAGATTCAATTCCCGGGGCCGACGAAGTTCGCAAACGACTGGCCCAACGACGCGCCGAACTAGAGAACGAGCCTCGGCCGGATTCTTGAAGTAGTTGTAGGCCGGAACCATCTCACAACCACCTGCGGCGGCGGAAGTAGACGAGGAGGAAGCCGGCGATGATGAGCATGCCTGACAGTACTCCCCAAAAACTGGCCGGGTGATTCTGCGGCGGCCAGAGTGGCAGGTTCATGCCGTAGATGCCGGCGATCAAAGTCAGCGGCAGCAGGATGCCGGCGTAGAGCGTTAGCACTTTCATGATCTCGTTGGTCCGCCGCGTCAGTCCCGCGTGGTAGTTGTCGCGGATGCTGACGATCGTCTCGCGCAAGCTGTCCACCGAGTCGATCACCTGGCTGAGATGATCGCAGACGTGAGAAAACTGCTGGCCCAGCGTCTCCGACACAAAGTCGTACTCGCCCTTAGCCACGGGTTGCAGCAAGTGCCGCTGTGCCACCGCCAGCCGCCGCAATTCCAACAAATCGCGGCGCACCTCGGCGACTTGTTCCAACACTTCTTCGTCCACGTCCATGTCGAACGACCGCTCTTCCAAGGCTTCTAGGCGATCCTCGTACCGGTCGATGACACTCAAGTAGTAATCGACGATTGTGTCGATGATCTCGAACAGCACGACGTCGACGCCGCGAACGAGCAAGGTTTCGGGATGGCGGCCACAGCGAGCCCGGACTTGGCGAACGCTCAACAGCGGGTGCCGTCCGACGGTGATCAGAAACCGCGTGCCGCAAAATGCCGCCAGTTTGTGCGGGTCAAGATCTTCCTGCTCCTTTAGGCCGTGCAGTCCGTACAGGACCAAAAAGATGTAGCTCTCGAATTCGTCCACGCGGGGCTGTTGTTCCCCGTGCAGGCAGTCCTCCAAGGCTTCATCATCCAGGGCGATGATTTGGTTCAACCGCTGCAAGTCTTCCTCCGACGGAGATTCCAGATCAACCCACACACGCACGTCGCTCTGCGTCCACAGTTCCGCCAGATCTTCGAGCGACTTCAGTGGCCGGCATTCGTTCCCCGGCAGCAGTGCGAATCCAATTGCCATGTTGAGCGATTATAGCGGCCCGGCTTGGATTCCCCAGTAGAGGTTGTTTGCCTTGTCGATGTACCCGAGTTACGGGAACAAGCCGCGCAGCAGTTTGGCCTTCGCCACGCGTTGGATGCCTTCGATCAAGGCGGCGGTGCGCATGTCGAGTTTGTCACGTTGACTTCGTAAAAGTGTGCGATCGAACGCACCCACCATGATCTTGTGCAGGCGGTTGTTGATTTCTTCCAGCGTCCAAGTCAAGTTTTGCGTGTCTTGAACCCATTCGAAATAAGAGACCGTGACACCGCCCGCATTTCCCAGAATATCGGGCAGGAGAAAAACATCCTTCTCGATCAGAATTTGATCGGCTTCCAAGGTCGTGGGCCCGTTGGCTCCTTCGGCCAGCAAGCGGCAGTCCAGTCTGCCGGCGTTCTTGGCCGTGATCTGGTTTTGCAAGGCACACGGCGCGAGGATGTCGCACTTCAATTCCAACAGCTCGCTGTTGGAGACCTCTTCGGCGCCCGGATAACCTTTCAAGACACCATGCTCTCGGACATATTCCAGCAGCGAATTGACTTCCAGTCCGTTGGCGTTGTGCAGGCCGGTCGAAACGTCGCTGACGCCGATGATCTTGACGCGGTTTTCCGCCAGAAATCGCGCCGCGTTGCTGCCGACGTTGCCAAAACCTTGCACGACCGCAGTGGATTTTGTGAGGTCCATGCCGAGATGGTTTGCCGCTTCGCAAATCAAGTACACCAAGCCGCGTCCCGTGGCTTCGGTTCGTCCGAGTGAACCGCCCAGCACAACCGGCTTGCCCGTGACGATCGCCGGCACCGCGTAACCAACTTGCTGGCTGTAGGTGTCCATGAACCAAGCCATCACTTGCTCGTTGGTGCCCATGTCGGGTGCGGGAATGTCGCGGTCCGGACCAATGATGTCGGTGATTTCCATGGCATAGCGGCGCGTGAGCCGTTGTAGTTCCGCGCGAGACAGTTTCGTCGGATCAATTCGCACGCCCCCTTTCGCGCCGCCGAATGGCAATTCCATCAGCGCGCACTTCCAAGTCATCCACATCGCCAATGCCGAGACTTCGCCCAGATTCACGTCCTGGTGATAACGGATGCCACCCTTGGTCGGGCCCATCGTCAGCACATGCTGCACGCGGTAACCAAAAACCGTCTCGACTTGCGAGTATTCATCGCGCCGGCAAGGGAAGCTGACGGTCAAGGAACGCTGCGGAAACAGCAACCGGTCGCGGATGTTTTCGTCCAGCTCCATGATCTGGGCGGCCTTTAGAAACTGTTGTTGGGCCAGCCGGAACATCGGCGAGTCCCATTCCGTCTTGCCGGGGAGTTCTTGGTCGAACGGCTGAAAGATTGATGGCATGGTTGGAGGCCTCCTTGGTGTTGAGAGTAACACGCCTGCATTCAGGAGGGAATCCGCCCCTGCTCGCTCTTCGAAGTCTCGTTAACTGATGGCCCGCGATTGATGGGCGGCGGCACGCTCAGAAGTCCACTTGGCCTCGGAAGGCATAGGTTTCCGCTTGGCTGCCGCCAAGAATCGGATCATCAAGGTCGGCATGAATCCAATTCAACTGGAACTTCACGTGATCGCTGACATACCAGTTCAGTCCGAGCGTGACGTCGGTCAGCCGTCGGCCCGGTCGGAGCGGACCTGGCACGCCGGTTCTGTTTAAGTCGAGATAGGAAACTCGCGCGGCGACCTCCCAGGCTCCCCAGTAACCGCACGCGAGGTCGGCCGGTTGTGCGGGCTTCACGCGGCCAAAAGAACCTGTCTGGCGATTGTACGGAATCGTTTCGCCGGTCAGCACGTAGCGCAAGTGGGCGTAGGCCGCGGGAAAGGTGTTGGTCGTGCCGTCCGTCAATTCGACTTGAGCCCACCGCGCCTCGGACTGCACGAGCAGTCTTCCCCAAGAAGCGGCACCTTCGACGTTGAAGAGATTCGTCCGGCGCGTGGGCATCACGCCCGTGTTGACGAACGGCGGTACCGCCACAATGGGCAAGAAGTCCAGTCCGCTCGGACCAAGATTGGGATTCTGCCCGACAAAGAATTCGTTGGTGCTTACGTATTGCACTTCATCCCGACCGGGATCGTTGTAACTGTAGTCGAACCCCACATGCACCAAACCCGAGTCGCCGTGGTCGATTGGCAGAGCCGTGATTCGCGCCGCGACGCCATAGCCGCCGGTGTCAGCATAGACGTTTCCGAAGTTGTCGCTGAGATATCGATAGCCTGATGCCGCCCAGGTCATCCGCTCATCCAAGGCCGTGTCGAATAGCATGATGCCGGTTTGGCGAAACGGGCTCAGGGCAAAAACTGAGGGTCGTTCCAGGAAAGGTGTCTCGCGAATGCTGGTTAGCTCCGTCATGCCGAACGGTTGCCGATAACGCCCGATGCGGACGTTGCCGAAGGGTGTCTCTTTGAACTGCATCCACATATCGACGATTCGAGCCTGAGCCTGAGCGACGTCGAATTCCATGATGTAGGACGTGCGTTCGGTCACATTCCCGGTCGCCGCAAGTCTCGCTCGGCGGAATCCTGCGCCGTCTTCAATGTCGCCCAGCGTGGCCCGGTTCGCGGCATCTTGGTTGTAGAATCCGGCGTCGAGGTGAAAGAAGCCGGTTACTTTCACGGTTGGAAAGCCGGACGCCGGTTTGCCGGCGCAAACGCAGGAAGCGAGAGGCTGATCACAGCCGGTACACCAATGCGTCGAACGGAATCCCACGTCCTGTACGACCGGTGTACGCTCGAATCCCGCGTCGCGTGTGAAGACGAACTCGCCCTGTCGCAATTGCAGCATCTGAATTTCGAGCGATCGCAAGCGTTCCGCGACGACGTCATCTTCATGGCTCGGCGGCTGTGCGAAGCTGTGCTGAGCTAACAGAGCAACCCATGCCAGTGCGATCGCGCACGCCGCGATCCGGCAGGTGGGCAAAGCACGCATGGAAATCTTGTCGAGAAATTGGGTGAGTGGTAGCAGCGGATGAGTGAACCGCGGAAATTCAACGGTCCCTACAATCCATCGGCACTCCTACGATCCCTTCTGACCGAAAAAAGAAGAAAATCGGCTCGATCAGGACGACCGGACCCGTTTGATCGAGTGAGCCCCCGCACTCCGGGCATCAGGGGCCTCACGACCCCCGCTCGCCAGTCGCTTTCAGTTTGAGTCTCTTACAAACCAAGTCCGCGCAGGGGCGTCGGTCTTGAAGAAGTTCAGCAATTGTTCGGCCACTTTCTGGCGGCCGGTGTTGCTGGGATGTGTGCCATCGCCGACCAGATCGCTGCGCTCCCAGATAAGCCCATCACTCTTGCGCGGCGTCACGCCGTCGGCCCAGAAGTAAGGGCCCCACAGCAACAGCGGCGATTTCACTTCGCCAAGATCCGCGTCGTAATTCAAATCGGCGTCCGCCTTGATCTGGCTTTGGATCAGCCAGCGCACTACGAAGGCACCTTCGTAGGCGTACGGCTCGGGGTTCAATCGTCCGTCGGCCCAGCCGCCGTAGATCCGGCTGCCCAAGTACGCGATCCGCAAGTTGGGAAAGTGTTCCGTGAGATTTGCCAGCACAATTCGTGTATCCCTTTCAAGCTGCTTGCCGTGCTCGTCGAGATCGCCGCTGGGACCTGCGTTGGCGAGCTTGACCCAGGCGACTTGCACCTGGTCGTGCGACACGCCGTGGGCTTTCAACCGCCGATCCGCTTCGGTCCAGCAAGCGGCCTGCGGGTCGGCCCAGCGCGCCATCGTCTGGCCGCCTTGTGCACAATCAACGACCGAGACCAGGGGCGATTTTTGTTCGTCGGCGTCGGCCAATTGCTTGAACCGCGAAAACTCTTGAGTGGCGTTTGACATACTGATCGACACCAGCGCGATCTTGCCATCCGCGGCCGGGTTGCCTTCAGCGTCGAGCGGCTGGATCTTCGCCGTCACCTTTTCCGCCGCGGCGCTGAGCGATTCGGGCAGCTCGTTGCGACCGCCGCCGTACAGACCACCGTCTTCATCCTTATACCTGTCCTCAACCGTCATTTCCGTCAGCGGCTTGAAGCCCACCGAACTCTTTCCGACCGAAGCTTGCCCCGGCGCGTTCGGCCTGTTCGGTGCATTGACCTTTCCACCCAAGCGGATCGATACGATGGCCGGCGTGTTGCCATCGCGTTCGACGTTGAGTGTCACCGTGGCACCTTCCTTGAGTTGCTCGGCAGCGAGCCCGCCGCTCAAGTCCTTGCCGTTCTCGTCCTGAATCTTGACGGCGGCGGCAATCTTGACCGTCCGCTCTTGCCCATTGGCGAACACCACGGCAACGCGTTTATCGGCGTCGATCTTTCGAATGACGGCCCCCACCTCAAAGCCCAGCGATTGGCCGGCAAAGGCGAGGACGACGGTCGCAACTCCAACCAAACGGCACAACATGGCGGCACTCCTTGTCAATGCAGGCGGCCTGACACATTTCGAGATGCGATACTAACACCCGCTTGGCGATGAAGTTTCGAGTGACGCGTGTCACTTCGCGGCATCAGCGGCCAGATGGGTCTCGAACCAAGCGACCATGTCTTGGGCCGCTTTCTTCGCGTCGTCTCCTTGAAAGCCATGCCCGGCACCTTGGAACTCGATGAGGCGGCTGGTCACTTTTGCTTTCTCAAAGGCTGATTGGATGTTGCGGCTGTGTTGAATCGGCACCAGGTCGTCTGCGTCCCCGGCCAGCAGCAGCGTGGGAGGGTCGTCCGCCGTGACGTGAACCAGCGGCGAATCGGCCTCGGCGCTCTGCATGTCAAGTTCCAGGGCGGGGAATCGCGCGTAGGCGGGCAAGCGGTCCGGAGCATCCTTGACCATGATTCGCAAATCGGTGGGGGCCACGTAGGCGACAACGGCATTGACCCGATCGCTCACTCGTTCCACGGGGTCTTTCGCATCCGGGTTACCTTCGTCCGAAGCCGTACCGAGCATCAACGACAAGTGGCCTCCCGCACTCATCCCGAAGACGCCGATTCGATTCGGATCGATCTTGAATCGCTCGGCGTTTAGGCGAATGAAACGAACGCTGCGGCGGACATCGGCGACGGCGTCAGGAATCGAGAACCTCGGACTACTGCCGTGGCGAACCGCAAAGACCGTGAAGCCTTTGTTGGTCAACGGCGCGAACATGTGCTGCGTCTTTTCCGGCGGTGCCCAGCTTGAGTACCACCCGCCGCTGACCATGAACAACACCGCGGCGCCATTGGCGTTCTCGGTCGGCGTGAAGACATCGCAGGTCATCGCCAGCCCGTCCTTGTGGCCGTAAACCACGTCGGGCGCGATGGTCACTTCGGCCTGGACGGAGTGGACCGTCGTAACGATGAGCAGTGCCAGGAGCGAAGTCGAAAGTTGTTTGTGCATGAAATTCGTCTTTCGTGGAGCGGAGAAGATTCTTTTGTTAGTTAGGACCGTTCGAGAATTACGTGTCCGATATTGAAGTGGCGGTGGCTTCCAGCCGCTGCGCGAATGGGGATCGTCATCACTCGGCCCTTTGAATGGTACGCTAGTCGCGTCAAACTACTCTTTCGCCGACTCAGCAGCAAGCACTGACTTCGTAGCGCGGTCCGTAACCGCACAATTGTAGACGGCACACTCCGTGTGCCGAATTTCGCACACGGAGTGTGCCGTCTACATGGTGCGCAACAACACCAACTCGTGGATCACTGATGGAGGCACCGGCGACTGGGCGTGGCTTCACGCGACGAGGATTGCAGATACATCAGGGAGAGATTTGGACATTGGCGTGCCTGCGAGATTCCGCCGCCGCACGATCGGTCGGTGCTCATTCCTCAAACAGTCCCCGCTGCTCTCGCGCTAGCTGCTCCAGCCTCGGGCGATCCTCTTCCAGTATGTAACGATCTTCGATTGAGCGGCTGACGTGTGCCTGGTACTTGGCGAAGTAGTCGTCGAAGCCGGCGTACCGCTCCGCCAGCGACAATCGTGGATCGCCAGATTGCTCTCGAACTTCGCGATTTGCGGGCAGCGGAATATAGCCTCCGGCCAGACTCAATAGCTCGGTTTCCGCGCCGATCTCGCGCGAGCGCAGGTTCCAACTGGTCAGCGTCGCCACTGGGACGGCGACCGTCGGCAGGAGCAAGCAGCCGCGCTCGTTGTCGTCGTCACCGTAAGCCGGAACTCGTACGCCGTAGGTGCCGATTCGTAGCGGCGGTTGGATCGTTGCGCGGCGCTTCGTGAGAAAATCATCGCCTCGGTTGACGAACGCCGGAGCATGAATGACGGTCGGATAGCGGATGCCTGGAAGCGCTCGCCAGCCGCTGTCTTCCGCCGACCAATTGGCCAGCGTGCCGTCAGCGAGTTTGGGATAGACGTTGGCCGGCGGCGCGGTTTCGTCTTGAACCCAGGCCACCAGCGCCATCAGAAGTCCCCGCATCACGGGACGGTAGTCGGTCGGATTGCGAGGCAATTGGCCGGTGCCGCCTTCCTGAACTCGTCCGCTCCCTGGGCCGTGTTGGGCTCCGCCAATCGCATAGATGCGAACACCGTCGGGAATCTCGGCGTCATGCTTTCCTTCCGGGTCCGTATGTACCAGCGACCCCGCCCGGTGCCAGTACTCGGACGAAGATTGAACGTGCATGACCTTGGGACAGGTTCCGGCCACTTGAGCACGCGCCAGGATTCCGTCCTCGCGAGCGGTGAAAGGATCGCGGGATTGTCCGTAGGTAAACGGGAACACGTCGGCCGGGTAAAGATGATTGTCGTGCTGGGTGTTGTGCCGCGTTGGCGAAGCGAACCGATGATTGAAGAACCCCCTGCCGCCTCCCGCGACATGCGGGATCACCCCATCAAACACGATTCGCCCTTGCTCGTCCGCGTTGAAGCCGTCGTACAACAACTGTCTCAGACATCGCCCGCTCTGCGACACACCGAAGCCGTAGGCGAACCGAGCCACTGCCTTGCCGTCGACGCGCAGCGGGTTTTGCTCCGACTCGGCGTGTTTGAAATGGCTGATCAAGTCGCGAATCCCGGCCAGCCCCAAGCCTTGCACGATCGGGCCGTGTGCTTCGTAAACGAGTTCGTAGATGAAGCCCGCCTGGATGCCGCCGGCGATTTCGATTTCCGACTTCGGCAGCAGCGATCGTCGACCATCGGCCTCGACGTACTCCCGATGCAGCTTCCATTGCGATCGCGGAATCACAACTCGCGGATCGGCCTCGTTCAGCCGCCACGTTAAAACGGCTTCGGCCAGACCCTTTTCAGTCGGCGGATAACTGCCGTGATTCCCGAAGTGCGATATCTGATAGCGGTCGGCCGGATAATCGGAAACAAACTCGGCCCGCACCATCCCGGTGATCGGTCGCCCGTCCTCCGTTGCGATCGGCGCATCCAGCAGCAATCGCCCGCCTCCCGGCAGCAACTCGGCGATCCATCCGCTCCAGACCACAATGAATCCTTGCCGCAACAAGAAGTCGTCGCCTCCACCTCCGTTGAACTGCCCGAGGCACACGCGATTGCCGCGATTGTTGACATCGTACAGGATCGCACCGTTCGACTTCGACAGATCCACGGGAGCCAGGATTTCGAGGTCGGCCGAGAATTCCACCAGCCCCGCGTCATTGGTCGGCGCAAATTCGAGATCGACAACCGTCGCGTTGGCAGCAGCCGCCGGATCAATCGCGAATTCCACTCGCCCGCGAATCCACTCGTAGGACCCGATGCCTTCGATCACTTTGCCCTGCTCGTAGGGTTCGCGTTCGGTAATCACGACCCGCGTCACCGCTGCGGATGCGGCCGAGATGATCGCGAACGAGATAAAGACGAATAGAAGGCATCTTCTGATCATGCGTGAGTCTCTCTGGTCGGGGTGGGACGTTTTAAGGAACGCCATCATACCACGCCGAGTTCGGAACTCTAGCGACGGAACATGGAAGCTGGCGATTGGAGCCTTGAGAGTTTAAGATCTGCGATTGCCAATCAATCGTTTAACCACAAGCCGGAGGCGTGCGCTCTGGACACGAGAAGCGCACGCCTGCGGCTTGCGGTTAAACGAAAGACTCTCATGAATTGGGGACAACTACGATGGTCTCACTCCGACGATGCGTTTGGACGAGTACCGTGTTGCTACTGGCCGCTTCCAGCGCCTTCGCGAAGGACGATCCGCACTGGATCTGGGCGGAGGGCGAACGAGGCGGCAGCAGTTGCGTCGTGTTGTGGACGACTTTCCAGGCGTCCGAGAATCCCCACGCCGCCGAGCTTTGGCTGTCGAATGTGTACTGCGATTGCGAGATCTTTCTCAACGGCGAATCGTCGTACAGAATCCGCCCCTTTCATCCGCCGTCGCGGCTGGCCCTCAAGCCACTGCGATCTGGCGAGAATTATCTTGGCTTTCTTTGTCGCGGTGTCGATGGTCCGTCGGCTTTGGCGGCGCGGGTGGAAATGGACAAGACCAGCATTGTGACCGACACCACTTGGCACGTTACCGAACTTGGCGAGCCGTTCGATCGCTGGCAAGAGTTCTCCGCCTCGACCTGGGATCCGGCAACTTCGTTCGGCGTCTTGGACCAGCGGACATGGAGCAGCGTCGGCGTGGCGACCAATGTCGCGGACGACTACACGCAGTGGAAACGGGCGCTCGAGCAAACGGGTTCGACCGCAGCCGACCAGTTGGAGGTGCAGCCCGGCTTTCAAGTCGAACGTCTTTACTCGTCCGGCGAAGGCGAAGGTTCCTGGATCAGTCTGGCCGAAGATCCGCAAGGCCGCTGGGTCATCGGGCATGAAGACGCGGGGCTCGTGCGGGTCACACTGCAGGAAGGCGGTCGTGCCTCGCTGGAGAAACTCGATGTCCCGGCCCGCGAGTGCCGCGGTCTGCTGTTCGCGCACGACAGTCTGTACGCGATGGGAAACAACAGTCTCGCCCTGTTTCGGCTGCGCGATACCAACAACGACGATCAGTTCGACGAGATCGAGCAAATCAAGAAATTCGCCGGCGGCGTGGGACACGGCCGCAACCAGCTGACGTTAGGACCGGACGGGAAAGTCTACGCGATCTTTGGCGACTCGGTCGAACAACCCGCCGACGCCAAGTACCTGCCGCCGCTTGTGCCTCATCCCGACGATGTGCAGAAAACACAGAACGGTTTCGTCGCCTGCACGGATGCGAACGGCGAGAACTGGGAGGTCGTGGTGCGTGGATTGAGGAATCCTTACGGCATTGACTTCAATCGCCACGGCGACATGTTCACCTACGATGCCGACGCGGAATACGACATGGGCAGTTCGTGGTATCGCCCGACGCGAGTGCTGCATTTGTTGCCGGGCGGCGACTACGGTTGGCGGAGCGTGACGCAGCGCTGGCCGCCTTATGATCCAGATTCGGCGACGATCCCGCAGCCAACATTTGATATCGGCCGCGGTTCGCCGACGGCGGTCGAGTTTGCGGCGGGCGACAATTTTCCCCCGTCGTATCGTGATACTCTCTTCGCGCTTGACTGGTCGTACGGCCGCATCCTCGCCGTGCATTTCCAACCGTGCGGATCGAGCTACACCGGGGCCGCCGAGGTGTTCCTGCGCGGCTCGCCGCTGAACGTGACCGATGTCGAGTTCGGCCGCGACGGGGCGATGTATTTCGTCACCGGCGGCCGCCAGACGCAAAGTGGTTTGTACCGCGTGCGCTACGTGGGGGACAGACCTTCTGAACACGAGCAGACGGCACAGCAAGCGGCCGTCGCCCGACACGCCGAGGCGGCGAGGCAACAGCGCCGCGAATTGGAGTCGCTGCGTGGTAACCAGTCGCACGAAACTCTCGAAGCCGCTTGGCGACATCTCGACGCCAGCGATCCCTGGACCCGACACGCCGCGCGGACGGTCCTCGAGTCGCTGCCGGTCGCGATGTGGCGGGATCGCGCTCTCGCGGAAACGAGTATCGATCGCTTTCTGTCGGCCGCGCTCGCACTGGATCGATTCGGTGACGACAAGGATCAAGAGGCGTTAAGCCGGCGGCTCACGTCGCTGGAGGTGCCTCGTCTCCTCTCGTGGCAGCAGATCGAATGGGCTGACCTTTGCCTGCGACAGCTGGCGACGGGCGACGCGAGTGACGCCAAATGGAATCGATTGTTCGCCGAGTTGCGAAAAGTCTTTCCGGCGAATTACTATCCGCTGGATTATCTCACCAGCCAGTTACTGGCGAAACGCGACGACGGACTGCTGGTGCCGCAGGCGATGAACTTGCTCGAACAAAGCAGCGCCGTCGGCGATCAACGCCAGCAGATGCATTGGCTGTTCATCCTGTCGACGCAAAGCCAGGGCTGGACGCCTGAATTGCGAGAGCGTTACTTCGCCGCCTTGCGCGACATGGACACGTTCGAAGCGGGCGAAGGGATGCCGGCCTTTCGCCGCTTGATCCGTGACGCGGCGATCGCCAACGTGCCGGCGGAAGACCGCGAGCAGTGGAAACAATGGTTGAACGAGAAAGCCGCCGGGCGATTGTTCGAGTTGCCGCCCACCCGCACGACCATCGTCAAACAATGGTCGGCCAGTGACTTTCAAGACCTGCAGCAGGAGTTGGGAAAGGGTACTGATCCGCAACGCGGCAAGTTGATGTTCGCCACCGCGCGCTGCGTGGTCTGCCATCGCGTGGGAGCGGAAGGAGGCGTCAGCGGGCCGGATCTCACGGGCATCGCACGTCGCTTTGCAGGGCGCGACCTGCTGGCCTCGATTCTCGATCCATCGGCAGTCGTCGCGGAGAAATACGCCAACACATCGTTTGAGTTGGCGGACGGCCGCGTGCTGAGCGGTCGCACGCTGGTGACCGACTATCGCTCGCCGAGCGCCGAGTTGATTCCCGATCTTCTCACCCCGGAAAAGACCATCTCGTTTTTCAAACAGGAGATCGTCGAGCGCCGCGTCTCCCCCGTCTCCCCGATGCCGAAGGGCCTAGTCGACGGGCTCGACAAACAGGAAGTGCTCGATCTACTAGCGTACTTGCTTGCCGAATAGGATGGACGTGCCGGATTTTCCCGGCAGCCGACAAACCACACTCAAGTCTCGCTCGTCTAACTGCTTATACTGCGACTTGTCACGACAGCCTCGTTTAACGGCAAGCCGCAGGCGACGGCGGATCGTGACAGAGCCGTCGCCTGCGGCTTGCCGTTAAACGACGATTGCGTCACCCGTGACGCGGCAATGTATAAGTGGCTTCCGTGCAGCTACAATTGCATACTCGTGAGCAGCGATGAGTCGACGCAGGGGACTCATAACGAACGATACAAGGAGTCTGACGATGAGACGTTTGACAGCAGTTTTGGCAGGTCTCGTGGTTGCTTGTGCGGTCGCCGCCGACGCACAAGAGATAGGATTCATCGAGAAGTTCGCCCTCGCGGATGATCGCACCGAAGCGTTGAAGCTGCTGATCCCGGGCTCGGAGGAATACTACTACTTCCATTGCCTGCACGACCTGAACACCGAACAGTTCGATCAGGTCGACGAGTTGTTGAAAGCTTGGATCAAGCGATACAACTACACGCCGCGCGTCCAACAGATCCAGAACCGACAAGCCCTGCTTACCTACGAGAAAGATCCCGCGGCGTCGCTCGAGTTCATCCGCCAGCGGCTTGGCATCCAGTTCCATCATCAACGCGAAACGATCGGCGAGAAACCGAACTTGCCGACCGAACTCGACCAGGCACTCCTCAGCCACCAGCGGCTCACGCGGATCGCCCAGCAGCGGCACAAGAATCTCGACGGCTTCGAGAATGCGGCGCTCGACTGGCTCGCCGCCACGGAACTGGATCCCGATCGCCGGCGGCACTTGCTCGAACGATTGCAGCGTCCCGATCACTCGAATCTCGCGCAGCTGATCGTCGACGACTTGAATCACCGCTCTAGCAAGCCGTTCGGATCGATGACGATTCACCAGCAGCTGTTGCAAGAGCAGCTGGATGATTGCTTGCGGCTGAAGCCGGACTTGCTGAATCAGCAGAACTTCATCAATGCCTACCTCGCCAAGCTGCAACCGAGCGACGACGTCGATTGGAACTATGAACTGGCGGAGTACGAAGCTTACCTCGACCGCCTGTGGGCGTTCGTTTCGCGGCTCGCGCCTGTCCACAACTCGCTGAAGACCCATGTGCTGTATCACCGCCTGGTCCACGACCGCGCGCGCGGGATCTACGACAAAGACCGCTTCATGGCGTACATCCGCTTGCCCCGCAACGTCCCGTACATCGCGCCGCAGTTGTTGCAGCTGGAGGAGAATCGCCGCTTTGCCGCCGACCTGAACGCCGACTTCCAGGGCGTCACCTACATGCCGCCCGTTCGCAACGACGAGCCGCTCGTAAGCAACTACCTGCACCACTTCTTTGTCGACGAGGCCAACGCCAAGCCGTACGAGCCGTATATCAGCGACGTCTATCTCCGCGAGCATCTCGCCGAAACCAAAATCGTGAACGGGCTCGGTGAGCCGGAGCAGTGGTACTCGCTGCTGCCGCCCGATAAATACCAGGCGTTGAAGGATCGCATCGACCTCGAATTCGCGCACACCAACGCCAAATTCATCGCGGCGGACGATCCCGTCAGCCTCGACTTGCACGTCAAGAATGTGCGGTCGCTGATCGTTCGCGTGTTTGAAGTCAACACGCGCAACTTCTATCGCGAGCAGCTGCGCGAGGTGAACACGAGCATCAACCTCGACGGTCTGGTTGCCAACGACGAGCAGACGTTCACCTACGACGAACCGCCGCTACGGCGCGTCCGCCGCCACTTCGAGTTCCCCGCGCTGACCAAGCCCGGCGTGTACGTGATCGATTTCATCGGCAACGGCATGAACAGCCGCGTGGTCGTCCGCAAAGGCCAGCTACGGCACCTCGTCCGCACCGGCCCGGTCGGGCAAGTCTTTACCGTGTTGAACGAGAAGAACGAGAAGCTGAACGACGCCACGATCTGGCTGGCCGGACACGAGTACAAAGCGGACGACCAGGGGCGGATTCTCGTACCGTTCACGACGGCACCCGCGCTTCAGCCCATCATCATCGAGCACGGCGGGCTGTCGTCGTTGGCGCACTTCGAGCATCAGTCCGAGAACTATCAGCTCAACGCTGGCATCTATGTCGACCGCGAGTCGTTGCTCAAGCGAGCCACCTCGCCGGTGATCGTGCGGGCGGGGTTATATGTGAACGGGACTCCGATCAGCCTCGCGGATCTGGAAGACGTTCGTTTGACCATCGCATCGGTCGATCATGAGGGCGTCACGTCGACCAAGGAAGTCAAGGATTTCAAACTGTTCGAGGATCGGGAATCGGTCTACGAGTTTCAAACGCCCGCGCGATTGTCGCAGCTGACTTTCACGCTGCAGGCGAGAATCCAAAACCGCAGTCAGAACCAAAAGATCGACTTGCAGTCCTCCGAGACGATTGCGCTGAATCAGATCGACAAGACCGAAAAAGTTGAAGACCTGCATTTCGCCAAGGTCAACGGCGAATATGTCGTCGACCTGCGTGGCAAGACGGGCGAGGCGAAGCCGGATCGGGCGGTGCAGCTGTCGATCAAGCATCGCGACTTTACGGAAGCCGTCACGGTCTCGTTGCAGACCGATCGCGGCGGACGGATTCGGCTCGGCGAGTTGGCGGACGTCGCGAGCGTTACCGCGACGAGTCCCGAGGGAACGGCTCACACTTGGACGCTCGACCACGATCGCCACAGTTACTACAGCACGGTACATGGCGTCGCCGGCGCTCCGATCGAACTGCCGTACATGGGTTCGAGCGACGAGCCGACGCGGGGCGAGTTGTCGCTGTTGGAAGTTCGCGGCGGGACGTTCCTGGCCGACCGCTTCAAGGCGCTCTCGATTCGCGACGGCATGCTCCGCGTGCGCGGGTTGCCGCGCGGCGACTATGACTTGTTCTTCAAGCAAACTGGGCAACGCATTCGATTGCGGCTGGCCGAGGGCGACGAGAAAGAGCGTTACGTGTTGGGCGGCTCGCGGCAGCTGGAAGTTCGCGGCACCAACCCGCTGCAAATCGCCGAAGTCACGACGGGCGACGGGCAAGTGCGGATACAACTGACCAACAGCAACAAGTTCTCGCGCGTGCATCTGTTCGCGACGCGGCAGCAGCCGGCACTCTCGCCATTCTTCAAGTTGTCGAGAGTCGCGGACGCGGAGCCTTACCAAGTTGCCGCGAGCAAGCTGACGTCGCTGTATGTGGCGGGACGAAGTATCGGCGACGAGTATCAATACATCATCGACCGCCGCTATGCGAGGAAGTTTCCGGGCGTGATGGCCGAGCGGCCGAGCGTGCTGCTGAATCCGTGGGCGGTGAGGAGTACGGAAGCGGGCCGCCAGAACGCAGAGGCACAGACCGAGTTCGCTCCGGCTGAGGAAGCACAGGATGCGGCCGCCAAGCGCGAGGCCGCTGGTCTTGGTGGTCAAGCGCAAATCGCCGGCTTCGAGAACCTCGACTTTCTCGGCGAGGCGTCGGCGGTGCTCGTCAATTTGCAGCCCGATGACAAGGGTGTAATTACCGTTCCGCTCGATGCCCTCGGCGCGCACCAGCACTTGCATGTCGTGGCCGTCGACCCGACGCAGACGGCTTATCGCAGCATCTCGTTGCCCGAGAAGCCGATGGAGCTAGTCGATCTGCGACTCGCGGCGGGACTCAATCCAGAAGAGCACTTCACGCAGCAGAAACAGATCACCGTCGTCGGCAAGGGCGAGAAGTTCGTGTTGTCCGACATCGCCACGTCGCGATTCGAGACGTACGACTCGCTGGCGCGAGTTTACGCACTGTATGTCACGCTGAGCGGCGATGCGAAGCTGGCCGAGTTTAACTTCATTCTGAATTGGCCGAATTTGCCGTTGGAGGAGAAGCAGACGCTGTACTCGAAACACGCCTGTCACGAGTTGAATTTCTTTCTGTGGAAGAAGGATCCGAAGTTCTTCGGCGACATCGTCCGTTCGTACCTCGCCAACAAGCGGGACAAGACGTTTCTCGATCACTGGTTGCTCGACAACGAAGACTTAGGTGCGTTTCAGCTGCCTTGGGACTATGCGCGGCTGAACACGGTCGAGCGGATCTTGCTGTCGCGGCGGATCGTCGCCGAACGGCACTACACAATTCAAGATGTGCGAGACCGTTTCGCCTTGTTGCCGCCGGATGTCGATCAACAGAACTTCTTGTTCCTCACGGCGATCCAAGGCCGTGCGCTGGATGCCGATCGCGAAGTCGAGCTCTTCGGAATGATGGCACCAGGTGAATCGGTCATTGGCCCTGGGCCAAGCAGCCTTGATCGAATCTCGGGCGCGTCGAGATCCAGTCGTGGCGAAGGTGGGATGGGTGACGCCCGCAGCCCAGGGCGTCTTGGCGAACTGGCTACACCAGCGTTCGGAGGTTTCGCAGGGAAGCCGACTGCGGACTATCCGATGGGCGACGCATGGCGACCTGAATTACCACAAAGTGCTGAACGCCTTCGTGAGCTGAGCCCCCGAGGTCGCCGATCTTTGCTGGAGCGGAAGGAAGGCGAGAAGAGTCAGGAACTCATGGAGGAAAGACTGGAGGCCGATTTCTTTGACGGCGCGGTCGAATTCGAACAAGCTCGCCAGCTGTATCAAAAGCTCGACAAGACGCAGGAGTGGGCCGAGAACAACTACTACAAGTTGCCGATCGAACAGCAGAACGCGGATCTCGTCGCCGTCAACGCGTTTTGGCGCGACTATGTCGAGTTGAATCAGGTTGATCCCTTCCAGTCGCGGTATTTTGCCGAGGCGGCTGCCAACTTTACCGAGATGATGTTCGCGCTGTCCGTACTCGACTTGCCGTTCGAGCCCGCCGAACACAAGAGCGAACTCGCCGACAACACGCTGACGCTGACCGCCGGCAGTCCGATGATTGTCTTCCATGAAGAGATCCGGCCCACGGGCGACATCGTCGAGCAGACGCCGATTCTGGTCAGCCAAAACTTCTTCCGTCACAATGACCGCTATCGTCAGGTGGATAACGAGCGGCTCGACAAGTTCGTGACCGACGAGTTCCTGGTCCACACGGTTTACGGCTGCCAGGTCGTGATCACGAACCCGACGTCTTCGCCGCAGAAGCTTGATGTGCTGCTCCAAATTCCGCTCGGTGCGCTCCCCGTGCTGAACGGGCAAGAGACGCGCAGCGTGCATCTCGACCTGCAGCCTTACAACACGCAAACCGTCGAGTATCACTTCTACTTCCCAGCCGCCGGCCGCTATCCGCACTATCCCGTCCACGTCGCAAAGAACGAAAAGCTGCTGGCTCACGCCGACGCTGTCACGTTGACCGTGGTCGAACAACTCAGCCGCATCGATCGAGACTCTTGGCCGTATATTTCGCAGAACGGGTCGAGCGAAGACGTGTTGAACTACTTGGAGGACAACAACCTGCATGCGACCGATCTCGACAAGATCGCTTTTCGGATGAGCGACAAGCCGTTCTTCCTGAAAGTCGTCGAGTTGTTGTCGCAACGCCATGCCTACAGCCACACGCTGTGGTCGTACGGCATCAAGCACAATGTTGTGCCGCCGGTGCGGCAGTATCTGCAACACTCCGACGGCTTCGTGCAGCAATGCGGTGCGTCTATCGACAGTCCGCTGCTCAAGATCAACCCGGTGGCGCGCCAGACCTATCAGCATTTGGACTTTCAGCCGCTGGTGAACGCTCGCGTGCATCAACTCGGCCGCAACCGCCAGATCATGAATCAAAGCCTGCACGGCCAGTATCATGACCTGCTGACGATCCTGGGATATCGCCGGGCGCTGACCGATGACGATCGGATGGCGATCACTTACTACTTGCTGCTGCAAGACCGTGTCGAGGAAGCGATCGCGTTTTTCGATCAAGTCAACGCGGCGGATCTGGAGACGACGCTGCAACACGACTATTTCGCGGCTTATCTGAGTCTGTATCGCGCCGACGTCGATACGGCTCGGCAGATTGCCCGCCGCCATGTCGAGCATCCCGTCGATCGCTGGCGGAATGCGTTCGTGTCACTCGACCGGCAGATTGACGAGATCGACAGCGGCAATTCGGAGATCATCGACGAAGAAAACCGCAATCAACGCCAAGCCGAGTTGGCCGCGACGGAACCGTCGTTCGAACTGCAGGTCGAAGCGAAGAAGGTGCGGCTCGAGTACCAGAACCTGAAGCGTGCGACGGTGAACTACTACTTGATGGATATCGAGTTGCTCTTCAGCCGCAACCCGTTTGTGCAACAGACCTCGGGCCAGTTCTCGCAGATCCTGCCGAATCTGACCGACGTGATCGATCTGCCCGGCGAACAACGCCTGCTCGAATTCCCGTTGCCTGACGAATTGCAGAACCGCAACGTCTTAGTCGAAGTGATCGGCGCGGGCCAGACCAAATCGCAAGCCTACTATTCGAACGCGTTGTCGGTGCAAGTGGTCGAGAACTATGGTCATTTGCGCGTGACGAGCGAGCAGGCCGACAAGCCGCTGGCGATCGTGTACGTGAAAGCCTACGCCCGGATGAAGGACGGCACGGTGCGGTTCTACAAAGACGGTTACACCGACCTCCGCGGTCGCTTCGATTATTCCTCGTTGAACACGAACGAACTCGACTTCGTCGACAAGTTCGCGCTGTTGGTACTCAGCGAAGAACACGGAGCGGTCGTCCGCGAAGCGGTGCCGCCGAAGCGGTAAGTACGTTTACCGCTCGTGCAGACCGGCTATACTAGTCCCAAAACAAGCGATCATTCGAAGTCTGCTTTAGCCAAAATCGTTGGCGCTGTCCGCGCGC
>JAQBZB010000423.1 GCA_027622275.1 Planctomycetota bacterium
CCACGATCCGCGTGCGTCTGTTCAAGATTGGCAGTCTGATCCGGGTGACCACACGCCGCGTCTGGGCGCATTTTTCGAGCAGTTACCCTTACCGCGAGTTGTTCGCCCAAGTGTTGGCCAACCTCCGCCGACACGCCGCGGCGCTTGCCAGTCGCAGCCCCAGCCTGCCCGACCTTCCAATTCCCGGCGACGGTCCGCCCCGACTGGCGGTTAGCTGACGGTGCCGGCTTGCGACGAGGAGAACAACGGAGAACAACGATGCGACCGCGAGCATGGGCGGATCGCAGTTCGCGCCGGCGGACGGAAAACGGTCGCCACGGAGCCTGAAACGTCGCGACACGCTGCCCCCACGAGCCGGGACGCACTCACGCGGCCCACGTACCACCGGTGCGGCGATCAGCGAACAGCCGCCCCTCAAAAAGACGCCGCTCGACGGCGATGCCCCTCCACATTTTCCGATGTGATGAGAAATGCGAGCTAGGGGGCAGCGGCGCTCACACCTCCTGCGGCGATACCTCCTCCACGCTCCTGCGCCTCGTGAAACACCTTCACACCCAAATGCTCGACCATAATGGCGTAGAGGGCGGGAACGACCAGCAGCGTCAGCAGCGTGGCAATGATCAATCCGAAGATCATGCACCATGCCATTCCTTCCCAGAGCGGTCCGCCGCCGAGTGCCAGTGGCAGCAAGCCGCCGATCGTGGTTGCCGTTGTCAAAAAGATCGGCAGAAAACGTTGCTTGCCGGCGTCGACGAGACAGTTGCGGAACTGGTCGCGAGTGAGCCCGTGAATCGGTCCTGATCCATTCTCCCGCTCGGCGGTTTCCTTGATGAGGATGTCGGCGAACTCCATGAAGATGATCCCGGTGTTCAGCACGATCCCGAACAGCGACAAGATGCCGAGCTGTGGCATGAAGCCGAGGGCGTTGTTCGTCAGCCACAGCCCTGGCAACGCTCCGATCAAGGCCAGTGGTAACGTCGTCAGGATGATGACCGGCTTGGCCCAACCGTTGTATTGGATGACAAGCAAGAACACGATCGAAAGCACCGAAATGCCAAGACTCAATCCGAGCTGTCCGGCACTCTTTTGCGACTCTTCCAGGTTTCCGCCGACTTCCACGCGATAACCGCTCGGCAGCTGCGTCTGCAGTTGTTTCATGTCATCCGAGTTCATGATCTGTTTGACGATGTCGTTGCCCGACACGCCATCTTCGACCTGCGAGCGGACTTGGATGACGCGATTCAAATCGCGGCGTTCGATCTTCGCGGGCTCCCAACGTGGGACAATCGTGGCGATTGAATTGAGCGGCACTTTGCCGTGCTCGCCTTCGACGAAGGCGGTTCGCAAACCTTCGAGCGACTGTCGCTCTTCCGGCTTTAATCGCAGGTACACTGGGACCGTGTGATCGCCTTCGCGAAACGTGGTGAGATGATGCCCCGAGTAATAGGCATTGAGCGTCTGTGCAATATCCGCATTCGTCACGCCCGCGCGATTCGCCTTGTCTTCGTCGACGTCGATGCGAAGTTGATATCCAGAGACGCCCCACGTATCGTAGACGTCCCACGTCCCTTCCGTGGCAAGGAGTATTGTCTTGACGCGATCTGCAAAGTGATGCAGCGTTTTCATATCCGCGAACCCCGGTCCAACGACCCGAATCTCGACCGGATCCTTCGAGGGACCGAGGAACAACTCCTGTGGAATCACACGCGCCCCAGCAATCGCGTCCAGGCCGAGCGTCGCGTCTCCTTGCTCCGCTACTTCTCGGACTCGCTTTGCCAATCGAGGCGTAAAGCGAGGATCGGTCGTTCGTACGAGAATCTCCGCGAACCCGGCAGTACGGGGCTCGGGGTTCCAGCTCAAGTACCAGCGCGTTCCGCCACCGCCGACCATCGTTCGCATCGCCCGAATCTGTTCGACGGTATTGCCTTGTTCATCGGTTATAGGACTCAGCTTGCGCAGCATGGCTTCCACTTGCTGCGCCGTGGCATTCGTTTCCTGGATCGGTCATTGCCAGCAGCCAACTGATGCCGAGCGTTACCGACAGTGTGACGGGCAAGCTGTAAATATACTCACGAGTATTCCCCTGCAACGCGAACAACATCGGCGCAAACGCGGCGATCGTGGTCGCGGTGCCCATCAACATCGGAGTGGCGACTTGATTCGACCCGACGATCGATGCTTCGAGCGGGTTCATGCCGGCAATCTGGTTTGAACGTGACTGGTCACAGACCTGAACCGCATTGTCGACCAGCAACCCGAGTGCAATGATGATCGACGCCAGGGAGATCTGTTCCAGCTGGACACCGAAGACCGTAATCAGAGCCAATGACGCGAGCACCACGATCGGAATATTGGCGGCCATCACGGCAGCGGAACGGAACCCAACGATCAAATAAACGACGACCACCACGATCACGATCGCACCCGCCACGTTGCTCAAGACCTGGCTGATCTTGGCGTTGACGTTTTCGGATTGATCCGAGATCAGCGACAGCCCGATGTCTGGCGGAATCGCTTGCTCGATGTTCTCCATTTCGTCGATGCGTGCTTTGGCGGCCTCGCAAATTGTGACGATGTTCGCTCCCGACTTCATTGTCAACGCCACGATCACACACGGGCGCGACGTGTTCGCATCGCCATAGCGGCAGATCAGCTGCCTTGGATCTTCAGAGCCACGGACAATGTTAAGCCCCAAGTCCGTGAGCGTGACCGGTCTGGTGCCACCCCGCTCGTCCTCCCGCCCGGCGAGTCCCGCGATGACCGAATCCATCTCCTTCAGCGCGTTGAACTCCCCGCCCGGCTTGACCGAAAACCGCCCTTGCGGTGTGTCGATGTTGCCACCGGGAGCAACAATGTTTCTTGCTGCTGCTAGCTGCTTCAGCTGATCGGCCGTCAATTGAAGTTGCGACCAGGTTCCCATATCGGTCTCGACATAGATCGCTTCGTTGACCACGCCGAACTGCTCCGACTTGGCCACACCATCGAGCAACCGCAGTTCGTCCTTGACGCGTTCCGAAATGACATCGAGATCGCGCAGCGAATACACGTTCACCGGGTCAATCTCCGTTTCGCCCGGCAACGGAGTTTGATAGATGGCGATCACAATGATCGACGTATCGCCATATTCGTCATTGACCGACGGAACGATCCCCGGCTCGGGCATCTCGACCCGCGCGACGTAAGCGCGCACCTTGTCCCAGACATTGTCGATGCGGTCGGGCGAGACGCTGTCTTCCGCGTCGAGAAAGATCGTCGACAGTCCTGTCTTGGTTGTCGAGTAAACGAGTTTGACGTCGTCAATGCGATCCACCGCCTCCTCCAACGGCTTGGTGATCAGTTCCTCGACCCTCTCGGCAGGAGCCCCCGGCCACACCGTCGTGATGGCACAGGTTCGCACCGTATACTCGGGATCCTCGCGGCGAGGCATGGTCAGGTACGAGAAGACGCCCCAGACCACCAGCAGACTGACCATCGTTAAGACAATTGGCCGGCGCTTCATCGCCCATGCGGAAAGCGACATTAGCGTGCCTCCCCAGTGACGAGGACCGGTTCGCCGTCGACCAGGAAGTGCGTTCCTTTGGCAACCAACTCCACACCGTCGACCAACGTCCCGGGCTCAACCGCTTCGATCCTGTGACTTGTGTTGACGGTTTCAAAGACATTCACCTCGACGCGCCGAACGACTCCCGAGTCGACGGAGTGAACGTAGAACTTATCACTCTCCTCAGAAATGACGCTGATCGGAACGTAGAAGCCGGGCGTCAATCGGTCGCCGCTCAAGTTCACGGCGACCAGATCACCGGGGCGAACCAGCCACTGCGGGCGATCAAACAGCACTTGCCCGCCGTCGAAGCCAGACGACATCTCCGCCGGCAGCTCGAGCTTTCCAGCAATCAAGTCCGTCTGGGGATCCAGATCTTCGCCCGCGGCGACTTGAAGTTCACGGAACGTCCAGATATCGAGGAACGGAATGTGAAGCTCGCCTGCCAGCACGCGAATCTTCTTGACGTCGAGCAAGCGATCGTCGATCCCGCCTGTTTGCTGACCGTTCGTGATTTTCCAGACGTAAGCTCCGTCGTCGTCTTCATGAATCGAGTTCATCTCCGTGATCAGCACGTCTTGCCCGGCAAACTTATCCGTGAAGAATCTCCAAGTGTCTCGTGTCCGAGCCAGTGGCTGTCCGGCGAGTTGTGGTGGGACTGGAGTGCGGACCTTGTCGTTCTCCATTAGTAGTGTGACGGTGAACGTTCGCGTGTTTGGATCCGCCGCAGGATCGATCATGTAGACGATCGCATTGAAATGGGCGTCCTCACCCACGGTGGAAACGACGACATCGACCGAGTCTTTGTAGGTCAGGCGGCGGCTCTGCCCGGCGGAGACTTCGAGTTCGATTTTGATCGGGTCCATCATCTGAACATTCAGGACGGCCTGGCCGGCGGTCACGTAGGCACCGGGAATCACATCAACCGTCGCAATCTGGCCTCGGAAGGGCGAAAAGACGATGCACTCCTCAACATTTCGTTTCGCGTCGGAGAGACTCTGATTTGCTTCCAGGATTTGAGCGTCCAGCGATTTGATCTCCGCTTGTTTTGCCGTCTTGGAAGCATCGATTTGTGCGAGCGAGGCCAGCGCCTTGTCATGGTTGGCCTGAACGCGGTCCAAGTCCGATTGGGTAACAGCTCGCGATGCGACCAATGGTCCGATCCGTTTCAGTTCCTCGACTTGAAACTTCAGTTCGGCTTCCGCGCTGCTTCGCTCGGCAGGAATCACTTTGTCAATTTCCACTTGCACGGCAGCCCGTTGTTGCGCGATCGTGTCGATCTGTGCCTCGGCACTTGCTACCTTGAGTTGGTAGCGGGTCGGATCAATTCGGGCCAACTCGGTGCCTTCCGAGAGCGGCTTCTTGTCCGACGTGGCTGCTGCGTTGCTCTCGTCGGCCGATGCGGGAGCACTCGCAAAGATCCTGCCTTCAATATCCGTTTCGGGTTCCGCGACATACTGAACACGGCCGGCGACTTCGAAGCTCAGCTCTTGCGTCTTCCACGATCCGGCGACACCGGTAAGACGTTCCGTGTTGCTTGGATCGGTAGTCTGCAATCGGATCACCGTCACTGGGCGTGGCGATTTCTGGCGCGTCCCGGAAGCAGGCTGTGATTTGCAGCCTGACAACAACGAAAGACAGAACACGGCAGTTAGGCCGGTGACGCGACAAGTCATGTGATATCTCAAGACAGCGAATCCTGGTGCAGCGAGTGATCCAATGGACGATACAGAGGCGGGAGCAGCCTGCATTCTGCTTGGTCTTTCGTGACAACTCAAGCAAGTTCTATCCGCTCATGAATCTCAGCCTCGAAGACAGCGGCGGAAAAACACGCATAGCGTGAAACGGATTCTGTCCCAATGGGACTGGGGCAGATAGCCCCAGGTTTTAGAGGTCGTGCAGCTTTAATGTAGAACAATTGTCTCAATTGTTTCTTTGCACCGAGGTCGCGAAGCGGGCGAAACAATTGAGACAATTGTTCTACTATGATTTGCGTCGCAAATCTCCGCAGTCAAAGTATTTGAAAGCTGCACGACCTCTGAAAGCCGGGGGCTATTACACGATATCGCTTCGCGACTACGGAAACAGCGCAACTTCAAAACGCGCCAGCGGGCCTCAAAGATGGACTGGAATCAGCCGTACTTGCTCGTTGTCCACCATCGCCAACGGCGGTTCGATCCACGGGATGGGAGTCTTGCTGGCGGTAAGTTCCGCGACGCGTTGTTTGAACGCCGGGACAAGTTTGCTGAGCGCTTCGCGCTCACTGGCCGCGTCGGACTCGAACTCAGTCAGGTTCGCGACGCGAGCATGAACGCCGCCGGCAGCATTTTTCGAAACGTAGACGACGCAACTGAAGACCGGGACGTCGACCGGCTTGAGCGGATCGTGACGCGAGGTGCCGTCGTGATGTGGCGTCGAAGACATAGTCCATGCGTCCTGTTGAATTGCACGTCGTCGTGGTGGCTTCCA
>JAQBZB010000424.1 GCA_027622275.1 Planctomycetota bacterium
ATCGGGCGCTAGCCTTTTCAACCGCCCCAGCGCTGGCGTTTTCAAACGCCGTTCACATACCGCCGCGCAACCGTCCCACGATTGGGCTGCGAGAGATCCGCATACGGATTTCACGGTCAATGCGAATGGCACGCTGAATATGCTGGAAGCGACACGACAATTCGCCTCGGAAGCCGTCTTTATCTTCACGTCGACGAACAAAGTCTACGGCGACACGCCCAATCGTCTGCCGTTGGTCGAGCAAGAACTTCGCTGGGAAATCGACCCGGAACATGACTTCGTTCAGGGAATTAGCGAGACGATGTCGATCGACCACACGATGCACAGCCTGTTCGGCGCCTCGAAGGTCGCGGCTGACGTGATGGTGCAAGAGTACGGGCGTTACTTCGATATGAAGACCGCATGCTTTCGCGGCGGCTGCTTGACGGGTCCCAATCATTCCGGCACACAGCTGCACGGCTTTCTTGCCTATCTGGTCAAGTGTGCAACGACAGGAACTCCGTACACCGTGTTCGGCTATCAGGGAAAGCAGGTTCGCGACAACATTCACAGTGCGGACTTGATCAGCGCGTTCGATCAATTTTTCCGCAAGCCCCGTCGCGGCGAAGTCTACAACATGGGTGGTTCACGCTTCAGCAACTGCTCGATGATGGAAGCGATTCAGATCTGCGAAGAGATCACCGGCCAGCCGATGAATTACACCTATAGCGAGACGAACCGCAGGGGTGATCACATTTGGTGGATCAGCGATGTCAGCAAGTTTCAGACGCACTATCCGGACTGGAAATTGCGATACGATGTGCCCCGGATCTGCCAAGAGATCCATGCCAACAACGCGGAACGCTGGATGGAAATGGCCGCCACATGATCGATCGTGGTAGACACAATGTTCTCGGCATTATGGTCAATGCCGTCGATTACGAAGCCGCCGTGCAAAAGATCGTCGATGCGGCGCGAGCACGCGAGCCGCTCGCCGTGTCAGCCCTGGCCGTGCATGGTGTGATGACCGGTGTCCTCGATCGCGAACACCGTTATCGCTTGAACGGTCTTGATCTGATCGTTCCCGACGGCCAACCTGTTCGCTGGGCGCTGAATCGAATGCACGCGGCGAAGTTGTCCGACCGTGTCTACGGTCCAACGCTGATGCTTAAGACATGCGAGCGGGCCGCGGAAGAAGGGCTGCCGATC
Organism: Planctomycetota bacterium; assembly: GCA_027622275.1. Lineage (GTDB taxonomy): Bacteria > Planctomycetota > Planctomycetia > Pirellulales > Pirellulaceae. The sequence goes on from JAQBZB010000424.1 coordinate 1,189, forward strand.
TTCCTGTTCGGTGGCAATGAGCAGTTGCTGGCCGCGCTCGAATCGAAACTCACCGAGCAGTTTCCCAAGTTGCAATTCGCGGGGGTCCAGGCGTCGAAGTTCCGCCAGCTGACGCCCGAGGAGCGAGACGAGACGGTCGAACACATTCGCGGCAGCGGTGCCGCGATCACCATGGTGGGGCTCGGTTGTCCCCGCCAGGAAGTCTGGGCTTACGAGTTTCGCGAGGCTTTGTCGATGCCGCTGCTCGCGGTTGGCGCGGCATTCAACTTCCACGCCGGTCTGCTCCCGCAAGCACCACGTGTCATGCAAGAGTGGGGCCTCGAATGGCTCTTCCGTCTGGTCGCCGAACCGCGGCGTCTGTGGCAGCGGTATCTGTTGCTCAATCCTTTGTATGCGAGCATGCTCTGCCTACAAGCACTCCACCTCCGCCGTTTCGATCCCAACGATGCCGTCCGCCCAGACCGTGAGATCCTGTACGGCTAACCCGGATTATTCATCAGCCGCCTGGCGCTAGCCTGCGGTTCTCGGGAGCTTCGAGAGAACTGCACGCTATCACGTGGTGGCTGATTTGCGCGGTGTTTTGGGCAAGATAGCCGTAACTGTTTTTTTACAAACGTATGTTTTGAAGAATACTCACGGGTTCATGAATAATCCGGGTTAGGGTGAGGCTCCTGCCGAATTACCGGGAGGGTGAGGGTCGGTAAGGCTGGCGAAAAGTCCATCGACGCCGCGCTAGAGAGGCTGATTCAGGAGGCGGAAGAAACAGCCCCATCGAAGTGAGACTGTAGGCGATCTTTGCTCTCTCGGCCAATTCGTAGTCGCCGGGGAGCGAAGCAGTGATTGGATGACCGGGGCGACGAATCCCGCTGCTGTTGTCCAATTGTCTTGCGTCGCACGCGCCCTCGGATTTTTAATCGAATTGACTTGGGACTTGCCGCCCGTGAAAGCTACAATCAGCTCCCATGCTTGACATCATCTCTGGCAAACCGAGTCGAGACTGCGCAGGCGTGACCCGTCGTCAGGCGATGCAGGTAGGGACGCTCGCGCTGGGCGGTATCCATCTCGCCGGGTTGCTCTCGGCGCGAGCGCAAGCTGCCAGCGCTGGTTTGGCAACCAAGGACACTTCGATCGTGCTGCTCTTTCTGACGGGCGGTCCCAGTCAGATCGAGACCTTCGATCCCAAAATGACGGCGCCTTCCAATGTCCGTAGCGTCACGGGGGCTGTCAGCAGCAAGATCCCGGGCATCGAGCTGGGTGGCACGTTTACGAACCTCGCCCGGCTGACCGACCGCATGGCGTTGGTGCGTTCGTTCACGCACGGAACGAGCGATCACACCAAGGCCGTTGAACAAGTCATGCGCGGCGGGAATCCCATCAACCAAGCCGGGATGGGAGCGATCGCTGCGCGACTGCGCGGGACGAGTCATCCCGAGACGGGGATGCCAACTCACGTCTATCTGGCGTCCAACGAAGTGGATCGGCAGTTCGACAAGGAGCGGCTGCGGTTGCTCGACGCCGTGGGACCCGGTGAACTGGGCGGCGCGTACGCAGCGTTCCAGTTGGGTGGAGACAGTCAAGCCAGCGCGGACATGAGTTTGCGCATTGGGCGAGCACGACTCGACGACCGCTTGGCCTTGCAAAGCGCTCTGGACCGGCTCAACCGCAGTGTCGATGCCCGCGGCGGCATTCGAGATTTCGACCAGTTCGAACAGCAGGCGCTCGATCTGGTCCTCGGAAACTCGCGAGCTGCTTTTGATCTGTCGCAGGAGGACCCGAAGCTGGTGGAACGCTACGACACGGGCCACTATCAAACGGGGATTACGAAAGAGCGGTCCTCGACGCTCGGCAGGCAGTTGCTGCTGGCCCGCCGTCTGTGCGAGGCGGGGTGCGGCTTCATCACGATACACAATCCCGGCTGGGACATGCACGGCGGCGACACGCAACTGAATATGCTCGACGGAATGGAGAAACTGGGCCGACCGGTCGATCACGCGGTGAGCGTCTTCTTGGAAGACGTCCAACAGCGCGGTCTAAGCGATAACATTCTGCTGATCATCACCGGCGAATTTGGCCGCACGTCGCGCGTGAAAGATAACGCCGGTCGTGATCACTGGCCCCGTCTGAGCACTTTGGCACTGGCAGGCGGGGGCTTGCAAATGGGCCAGGTGATCGGCCAGTCGAGCACCGGGGCCGAAGAACCACGCAGCGACCCCGTGACGCTCGACAGTCTGTTCGCCACCGTGGCGCACACGTTGTTCGACGTCGCGTCGCTGCGCCTGCAATCCGGCTTGCCGCGCGAGATCGAGTCGTTGCTGGAACGCGGCAAGCCAATTGCACAGTTGTTTTAATGTGTGCGAAGGAACGCTTGATGACACCCTTCCAGGAGCGTCTGTGCGGCAATGTCCCCGCCGTATTGACAGCGTTGGATAAGAACTTCGATGTGGATTGCGATGGCTTGCGGCGGATCACTGGCCGTTTGATCGACAACCGTTGCCGGGGCGTGGTCGTACTCGGCACGTCCGGAGAATTCGCGGGTATCGACGACCAGCAGCGCAGCATCGCGATCCAGGCCGTCGTCGACGAGGTTGCAGGGCGAGTGCCAGTCATCGTCGGCTGTGGTCAGGCGAACGTTCGGCGCACACACGAGCAGGCGCAGGTTGCAAGTGACCTGGGTGCCGACGGCATCTTGGTCAACCCGCCCTTCTATTTCCCGATGACCCAAGACGAGGTCGTGCGTTATTTCGCTGATCTGGTGAGTGTCTCGTCGCTTCCGGTCCTGCTCTATAACATCCCGAAGATGACGAAGGTCACCGTGGAACCGGCCACCATCCCGCGACTACGGGACGTCGGCGTCCAGGGTGTCAAAGACAGCTCAGGGAGCCCGGCCAACACCCTCGCTTACCTGGCTGCCCTCGGACCAGGCTCCGACTTCCGTGTTGTGGTTGGCGGCGACGCTTTTTTCCTCCACCTGCTCGACGCTGGTGTTTGCGCCACCACCGGTCTATTGGGCAACATCGCTCCACAGTTGGCGGTGCGCATCCATGACGCCTGGCTGGCCGGGGACTATCAAACAGGCTTCGCGGCTCAGCGGCGGGCCAACGCACTGTTTGCAGCTTTCGCGACGCTGCATGAGTTCTTGCCATCAGCCGGCAAAGCGGTGCTGAGCAAACTCGGCCTCATGGAGAAATGGGTAGCGCCACCCAAGACCGCCATGACCGACGCCGAAGCCGTCCGCGCCTTCGAGACGGTACGGAAATTCCTCCCGGAGTTCGAGTGAAAGACTGTTTGTTCACTCGACGTTGAGTTAGTAGCGTGATCCGCCGCGAATTCGGTGCTTTCAGAAGGGGGTGTTGCACGCGTCGGCTGCGCCCATCCACGCATGCAGGCAACATGCGGTTACCACCCCAGACGGTTAGTCAAGAGCGCGCAAGGACGTCAGCGCATCTGACCCAGGTGTTGTCGTCCTCAGTCGTTTCGGGCGTCCGTGTGACTGGACAGAGAAGGTGCTCGGCGCGCCATCACGTTGATACATGAGCGGCCGGCACCAGTTCAACCGAAACTGCTCTCGGTCGTGGACACCGACGCAGGATAGCGATATGCGACTGGAGACCGAGGTGGGGGCGACCGCCGCAGGTTAGCGATTGCGGTTTGATGTCGGTCATGACACAACGTCCCCCACAACCGGATTGCAGTGAGGCTGAGTTCTGATTTCTCGGTCGATTGTTGATTGTTGACGCTATTCACTCGCGATCAGTTTTCGGCACTTTCACGTCGCGTGAAACGGCTTACCCCACGCAATCGAGGCTGGAGCCGTGAGGGCGGAGGTTGAGGCGAAAGGTCCCGGTACAGCTACCGCGACACCGAGCGTCGTCCGAGATTTCGGGATTTGTGCAACAATCTTGGCGTGAACACTGGACTTCCCAGGAGTTTCGATGTCGGGTGAGTATTTTGACCGGACACGTTTGGAAGAATTGCTCCGCGAGCAGCAACCTTCGGAGAAAGAGTACAACAGACTCGTGCGCCGATCAGCCAGATGTCACGTAAGACCATCGACCGGCGGAAGCGATCACAGGGCATCCAACGTGAGCTAACATCTGTCTCAAGAGCCGGCTGTATTCCAAGCGCTTGCCACATCCCCTGCTATTTCAGTCAATGCCTCTTCTAATTCGAGCCAGCCGACATCGCTCGCATGCGTGCGAGATGGGAGTGCGGAACATTCATTCTTGGCAATTGATCTCATTGTGGCCGGCGCTGAACTGGTTCGATACGCCAATGGGAAAGCTTCGGCCCGTCTCTTGGGGGGTGCAAACGATCCAGGTCGCTCACTACCGAGTCCCTCAGCTTCGCCTTCGCCCGACAGTGTCCCTGCTTGTTCCGCGATGGACTCGGGATTGTTTCCAAACCTATTTAGGAAATTGATGATGAGTAGCACGTCGTTAGGTGCAATGTGACCGTCTCCAGATGGATCCAGATAGTGTTCCGGCGGTGCTGTCAGTGTTGGCAGAGTTCTAGACCCATCAGAGTTCAAGCTGTTGATAAGTATCAATGCATCGATCGGCGCGATATGTCCGTCTGCGTTTACATCTAGTGCGTCGATGGGATTTGTCCAAGTTGCGATGTTGTCGTTGTCGCCGATGTTGGCCGAGGCATCGTCGTTACCCGTATCGATCGTGATCTGCGGATCACCGGCCGTGATGGGGCCGAGTGTGACAATCACCGTTTCCGTCGCTTCGACCACCGCATCGTCTGTCACGTCTAACGTCACGCTGACCGAGGTCTGACCGGCCGGGATCGTGACGCTGGTCGCCAAGGCCGCATA
>JAQBZB010000425.1 GCA_027622275.1 Planctomycetota bacterium
CTCCCTTCCTCCCTCCTCACACACACACACACACACAAAAGCCGCTGCGCGGCATACCAAAGCGGCGACAAGTCGCCGCACTTCAAATGCCCAAACCGCTCACCTACAACGAAGCCCTGGCCAAGCTGCGACGGATCTTTCCCGGTCACGAGGTCACCGTGTACGACGGCGACGCCTGCCAGGAATCGGGGCTCGTCGAAACGGTGGGCGGCGGCACGATCGCATCGTTCAAGCTGTCACTCCAAGAGCGCGGGCCGAACACGATCCCCGCTGTCAGCAAGATTCGCGTCGGAGCGGTCGGTCAATTCTGCGGCACTGCGGATGAAATAAACACCTGGGAGCAATCGCAGTCCGATCCCGTTTATCTCGACTACAACGCCACGACCCCAATGGACCCGCGCGTGCTTGCCGTCATGACGCCGTGGTTTCTCGCGCCGTCGAACGCCGGCAGCCGGACGCACGAATACGGGCGGCGAGCGAAAGAGGCGGTCGAACAGGCTCGCGCCCAAGTCGCGGCCGTCACCCACGCGAAGCCCGAAGAAATCATCTTCACCAGCGGGGCGACGGAAAGTAACAACCTGGCGCTGTTGGGCCTGCGGCGTTTTGGCGAAGAGTCCAATCGGCGGCACATCCTTTCGACCGCCATCGAACACAAAGCCGTCCTGGAGCCGCTCGAACAATTGAGCCAAGCTGGCTTTGAAGTCGAACTTTGTCCAGTGACTTCCGGCGGCTACGTCGAACCGGACGAAATCCGCCGCCGGCTGCGCCCCGATACGCTGCTGGTGTCGGTGATGCACGCCAACAACGAAACGGGCGTGCTGCAGCCGGTCCTCGAAATCGGCCAACTGCTGGCCGACACGCCGACGCTGTTCCACGTCGACGCCGCGCAAACCTTCGGCAAGGAAGTGGACCAATTCCAGTCGCTCGACTGCGATTTTCTATCGATCAGCAGCCACAAAATCTACGGCCCGCAAGGGATCGGTGCCCTGCTGGTCCGCCGCCGCCCCGGCCAGCCGCGTCGCCTGAACCCGCTCCTCTTCGGCGGCGGCCAGGAGCGCGGACTCCGCCCCGGCACGGTCCCGGTCGCGCTGGCCGTCGGGCTGGGCGAGGCCGCTCGCTTGGCCGGTGCGGAATGGCAAGCTCGCCGAGCCGCCGCGCTCAAAATCCGCGAGCAACTGCTGCACGACTTGCAGGCCGTCGAACACCGCCTCAACGGCGACCCGACTCGTTGCCAGCCGCACGTCTTGAACGTCAGCTTCCCCGGCATCGACAGCGAAGCCTTCATGATGGCGACGCGCCACACGGTCTCGACTTCGAACGGCTCGGCCTGCACTTCGGCCAGCTACAAGCCCAGTCACGTACTTCTCGCGATGGGCCTCGGCGACGAGTCCCTGGAATCCGCCGTCCGACTCTCATGGGGAGCACAAACCACTCGCATTCCCAGCGAGTCAATCGTGGCTGCCGTTCGCGCTATCCGCTCCTGATCAATCTGGATGTCAGAAGTTGTCCGAAAGGTGGGAGGGCGAGGCTCTTGCCGAGCCGAGACCAACGGGAAAACACGGCTTCGCGGATAGCCTCTCAGCCTTCAAAGTTAGGCGGGAACAGACCGACTTCGATCAGCATTCGGCGAAGGCTCACGCGGTTCTCGGAGTTGATTTTGAGCAACTCAATTGTGGCTAATGCCATCTTGGTCTTTCCGCCAAGCTCCGGTCCATTCCACGCGAAGTGATCGTGCCATTCATCGACGCGCGGATTGAACAGCCGGACGAGTTCGTCCGTGCCGGGAACAAAAGCCGACGCATCGCTGCCTTTGTGATTATTGCAGAGCGCGCAGGACCAGCCAAGATTGGTTAGCGTGGTCGGGCCTTTGTGCTTTTGAGCGCGGATGTGGTCCGCTTCGTGAGGCAATCGCGTACATGACTGCGGCGTCTGACAATACTCGCAACAGTCTTTCGCTCGCTGCCGGACTTGCTCTCGAAGGGCGGGCGTCATCACGCAGCCGAGCCATTTTGGTGGAGCGTGAGCCGAGCCTTGGCTTGCATCAAGTCGAGAAACTCACCGACGCGAAGATACTTTTCCAACGTGGCCTTCTCGGCCGGCGTGATGCTGCCGCTGTTGTTCTTTTGCAAGAGCTCTCGGATTTGATTCGTCGCCTTTTCGTTGAAGTGGAGCGACAGCAACTCTTCGGCCAACTGCGGGCTAAGCGTTGCACGATTCGGCTCGACGACTTCCGTCAGGATATCGGCTTCGGTGAGAGTGGGTTCGGTGCTCATGGACAAATTATATCACGGCGAATGTGGATGGGCGATATCTTGTTCAATTCGGCTTCCATTTCCTGAAGTGCTTCACGCCAATCGACCGCCTTTAACTCGCCGCGCGAGTACGCCGCGGATCGCGCCAGCACTTCGTTGGCCCCAGCTTCCGCGACACCCTCGTCAACCGGTTCGTCATCCAAACTGTCCAACACACGACCGCCAGCCGGGCTCGATCAGCGGCCGGAAGGCTGAGTACTTGAGTCTGAAGTTCTTCAAACGAGTTCATGGCAACTTCTGAATTCGGCTTGACGATTTCGGTCAGGATGTCGGCTTCGGTGCCCACAACAACACTGTATCATGGCTCCTGCGGATGCTCAGAGCTGGACGTTGGCCAGCGCCGCCATCGAAGCACATGCACAATTCAAGTTCACCATCGAGAGTCTTGTCGAGTCCAAATGAAATGAATCGCCCTGAATTCAACATTCCGGCAGTTCGCGGCACACAGGCCGGTCGCGCCTTTTACACCGCAATGTGTCCGATCCGGCTGTTGTCGAAATTGTTCCCCGTCGGCGTCGATCAGACGACCAGCCACTCGCACCAATCGTTTCGCAAGGTAAACCTCGCGCGCGTTCGCGAGATCGCCAAGGACGTCGTCGCACATCACGACGACTATCACTTGGCTTCCGTCACGGTCTCGGTGGAACAACAAGTCCGCTTCATAGCTGCCGAAAACGCACGGCCGAAACAAGTCGCTGTCGGCGAATTGTTGATTCCGCTCGAAGCACGGATGACTATTGTTGATGGCGTTCATCGAATTCTCGGACTTCAACGCGCGTTGAAGGAATTCCCGTCGCTAGCCGACGAGTGCATTGCCATGCTGATCCACGTCGATCCAGATGGAACGCGACGCGGCCAAATCTTCAGCGACGTGAAACGACATGAACGATCATCGGCCCAATCGCGTCGAATTGCCGTCGACGATCGTGACGAAATCGCGCGACTCACTCGCGAAGTCATCGCGGTCGTGCCGGTGTTCGTCGATGCCATCGAAATGGAGAAGACCGCGATTTCCAACCGGTCCAGAAAGCTGTTCACGCTCAGTGCGCTGTATCACGCCAACAAGGTCTTGTTGGCCGACCGCAAGGACACGTCCTACGAAGATCGTTTGGCGCTTGCCACGGAGTTTTGGACCGAAGTCGCCACCAAGTTTCCCGACTGGACGGAAATCGTCAAAGGCGAAACGTCCGCCGCCGAGATTCGCGCAAACTACGTTCATTGCCACGCGATCGGCATCGCCGCGATCGCCCGCGCCGGCCGCGCGTTGTTGGCGCAATCTCCCAAAGGCTGGAAGAGGCGACTCGCGAAGCTATCGTCGCTCAACTGGGCGCGCAGCAACACCAAGCTCTGGGAAGGCCGTGCCATGATCGGCGGCCGACTCTCGAAATCCAGCTCCGCCGTCGCACGCGCCGGCAACGCCGTGAAGTTGCATCTCGGACTTAAACTGACGAACGACGAACAGGCGTTGGAAAAGTAATCGATCCGATTCGATCAGGCGAATCGCTTGAACTTGTTATTTCGATGCCACGCCAGATAAATCTTCGATGGCCAGATGGCTTCGTTCTGCGGCAAGAGCAATCGCTGGCGATGCATGTCCGACAGGGGTTTCTGGTTCGGGCTTGATTCAGAAAACGCTTCCGTCGCAACGACGACTCGATAGTCGTCGTCGATCGTCCACAGTCCGACATCGAACTGCCAATGCGCGTTCTTGCACAGTGCAATGCCGTTATTTGGATCGTTGTTCCGCGAGTCAGAGTACTGATGGATGTGTGCCGCATCGACGATTGCACCGGCTGAAAATCGTTGTAACGCGGTACCCGGTAAGTGCATACGTGTAGTTGTAGGCAGACACGATATCGAGTCGGAATCGTCCCGATCTTCCCGCGTTCTCAGCGTCGTGGGGCGTCTCAAAAAACGCCTCGCGCGTAATCTGGTCTGCTTCGGGAATCTCAATCCCAACCAGATGAAAAAGGGCGTTCCGTTCGGCTGGCTCGAAGTGCGTTGCAATCAAGATGCAACGTGCCTGTCGTCGAAACTCTGAATCGCGACAGGCTTCTATAAATTCTGTATCAGGGACCACGTAAGCTGTTGTCGAACGATGACTGGACAACTCGCCATTCGTCGTGTGGGCCGACCAGAACTTTTGTGTCTTCAAGTGATGAAACGGCATTCGGACGTCGGGGCGCACGGTCCGACGGTGTTTGACCACATCGAAGAATGTGTCGAATCGATATGCTAACTCCGCGGTGAGTGGCAATGCACCGCTTGCGAACTCACCGTTCTCGACCATCTCCAAAAACACCAACAGCAAGAGCGGCTTGTGAGGCGCATTGTCCCGCGCTTTGTTGAGCGTCGTTAGTTTCCCGAGCCAGCTTGCATGTGGCATACAGCCTTCGCCCTCTCGCTTCCGATAGCGAATGACCTTGAACTTCGTGTCGGCACGATGCCGGTAACAGCCGAATGATTCTAGCATCCGGGATGGTCGAGCGGTTTGAATCGCTCGAACCGCTGCTGCGGGTTTACGAAGGCTGTGCCCGGACGTATCTCGGCGAGATCGAGGACACGAACCTCGTCAAGCTGCATCGGGTTTCCGGTAAGGTGGCGTATTTGTCCTACCCGGATTTCGAAACCGATCCGCACCCGGCGCTGCTGCGGTCCGTGAAGCTGAACTGGCGGACGCGGGAACTCGATTGCTGGGACTACCTTTCCAGTGACAACCCGCCGATCCTGCACCGCAAAGAAACGTTCCTGCCGGCCGAGCACCCGCTGCGAGAAAAATTCGCTCGGCTGACTCGGCGGGAAGAGCAGCACGGGCTGCTGGAAGAAACGGCGACGATCGGCACTCGGAACGGATGGAACGCCCGATTGGCCGCGTGCGGCTTTCAGCTTCGCGGCCACCGGCTGGTGCGGCGGTCAACGAAAACTTAGGAGTCCTCTTGTCTCCGGCTGCCAACAAGGCGAAAACAGGTTTTCTACTGCGCCCGTTAGCTCGCGTGAATTCCTTCGCCTGATTCGGACCTCAATATGAGCACTTTGACGATCGAACTTCCAGAATCGTTGATGAAGAGCATCGAGGCTCTGGCGATGGCCGAAGGCTACACCGTGAGCCAGTTTCTGGCCAGCGCGGCCGGCGAGAAACTGGCCGTATTGCGGACGATGGATTATCTGCGTGGCGAGGCCACCGCCGGGCGGCGCGAAGATTTCGAAAAGTATCTGGCCGCGGTTCCGGACGTGCCACCTGCCGACGATGACCGCATCGAGTAGACCGACATCGCTCGTCATCACGGAGCTCACGCTGCTGCTGCGGGTTTACGACGGGTGTGCCCGGACGTATCGCGGCGAGATCGAGGACACGAACCTCGTCAAGCTGGATCGGTATGTGGCCCGCGACTCCGTCGCGGCGGGCGGATTCTTGACGCGGAGCGTCGAGCCACACTCACCTAAGGTGTCGTACTTGTCGTATCCGGATTTCGAAACCGATCCGCACCCGGCGCTCGCGCGGAGTGTGAAGCTGAACTTGCGGACGCGGGAACTCGATTGCTGGGACTATTTTTCCAGCGACAACCCGCCGATCCTGCACCGCAAAGAAACGTTCCTGCCGGTTGCTGGACCCGAGGGGGACCAGAGAACCTGACATAGCCCACAAGTTCATTGGGAATTTTGGGAATTCTTGGCGAGGGTAATGGATC
>JAQBZB010000064.1 GCA_027622275.1 Planctomycetota bacterium
AACTGCGGCTACGCCGTGCTACGGAGAATCCCCGCCTCCAGCAGTGCGATTGCTACTCACAACGTGCGTCAATTATACCCGATCGGCAACGCCACGATCTCGGCGTCGCCGAAGTCGGTCGCGATGACCCGATGATGAGCCTGCGAGGGTTTAAAGGAGTCGATACCAGGTAAGTGCTGTGTGATGGATGACAACTTCCAGGTTGCCGCGCGTTGGGGAAAAATTTGGCGGGTTCTGCGGACGGTTTGCTAGGGGTCATGAAGCGACCAGTTGTAAGGACTGGTGAAAACCCTAGTTGCCACTTTCCTAGAAAGGCGTCCGCCATGAAGTACACCGATCCAAAACTTGTTTCGACGCAGGACATTCGCCAGCAGACCGTCGCGAACCTCGTTCGGCTGATCCGCAAACTGGAATCCGGCGGCGATCCGTCGGACGGCTTAGCGGAGGTCCACCAGCTTTTGGAATCACTACCAATGGCCACCGGTGAATTCGGCTTGGCCATCAATCGGCTGAAGAATGCAAGGCGTTACCTGCAATCATGTGAGCGAGGTGCGGCTAGGTGGGAACTGGCATCGTTGCTAGACGGTCTTCGCCGCGAAATCGATGCTGCGTCTGTCGAGCCACGCCTGCGTAAACGGCGGAGCGACACTTCGAGCAGCAGCATCGAGCTTGACGAAGCTGGAGAAGCACCACCGGCGGTATTCCGTTGGTTCATCTTGCTCTTAATCATCGACGTTTTCATGGCGTTCATCTGGCTTTGATGTCGAACGCTGATTGCTCCGGCGTTTTGGTAGGAGTATTATCGTGGTTACCAGAACGTCCGGAGATCGAAATGTCAGAGGTAGATACGGTCACTGCTTGGCTGGACAGGCTCAAGGCAGACGATTCCGATGCCGCTGTTGATCTTTGGCACCGCTATGTGGGTGAATTGATCCGTCTGGCCCGTAGCAAACTGGGACGGTCTCCGCGTCGAGCCGCCGATGAGGAAGACGTCGTCGTATCCGCCTTCGATGCTTTCTTTCGAGGTGTCGAGGATGGGCGTTTTTCTCGATTGAATGACCGTGACGATCTCTGGCAAGTGCTTGTCATGCTTACCGAACGGAAGGCCATCAACCAGATCCGCCGTGAACGTGCCGCCAAACGGGGTGATGGGCGTCTTCGTGGTGAATCGGCTCTTGCTGGCGCTCACGGCAGCAGCTATCCGAACGGACTGGGTCAGGTTGCGGCAAACGAGCCCACTCCCGAATTCGCGGCGCAGTTCCGTGAACAGTTCGGACAGTTGCTAAACTGCCTTGACGATGATTTACTTCGGCAGATCGCTGTCGGGAAGCTGGAGGGTTACACCAACACCGAGTTGGCCGAACGGCTCAACCTGAGCTTGAGGGCAGTTGAACGCAAATTGAGCATCATTCGCCGCCGGTGGGAACGAGAATCCTCGCGATGAATCAATCGCTGTCACGCTCTGAAGACAACCTGCCTCTTGAACTAGAGGAACAGATCGATCGGTTGTGCGACGACTTTGAAAAAGCATGGCGAGACGGGCAGCAATCTCGGATCGAAGACTACCTTACCAAGTTGGCTGATGTTCCCCGGACGATCGTGCTCTGGAGGTTGCTGGAAGTTGAGCTAGAGCTGCGTCGCAATGCGGGAGAGGCACCTACGCCGGAGGAGTATCACCAGCGTTTCCCTCACCAAGACGAAGTGATCAACGCCGCATTCGCCATGGTGGAACGTCACCAGCAGCGACAGGCACAATTGCACGATACGCAGTCTTTGGTCGGGGCGAACCCGCCGCAGACAGACGGACAGCCTGGAAAACCGGCCCCAGCAAAAGACGCGGCCCCCGTTCCCGATCAAATTGGCCGCTTCGAAATCCAACGCGTACTTGGTCAGGGCGGCTTTTGTGCCGTCTACCTGGCCCGCGACACGCAACTCGACCGACTGGTGGCCCTGAAGGTGCCTCGTGGCGAGAACTTCTCGACTGCGGCGGAACTGAACGAGTTCATTGAAGAAGCCCGCACCGCCGCCCAATTGAACCATCCCGGCATCGTCACGGTCCACGACGTGGGTCAGGACGCCGAGCAGGTGTTCATCGTTCAGGAATACATCCCAGGACAGGATCTGGCTGGCTATCTGGAATCGAATTCGCTGTCGGTGCAGCAGACCGCCGAATTGATGATCGCGGTGGCCGACGCGATGGCGTTCGCCCATCAAAAAGGGTTTGTGCATCGCGATCTCAAGCCCGGCAACATCCTGCTCGATGCTGACGCCAAGCCTCGCGTCGCCGACTTCGGCCTGGCAATTCACGAGAGCATCCAGGGGCGACGTCGGGGAGATAGATCCGGGACGCCGGTTTACATGTCGCCCGAGCAGGTACGCGGCGAGACGCACCGGCTGGACGGACGCAGCGACATCTGGAGCCTGGGCGTCATTTTGTACGAGATGCTGGTGGGACGCCGACCGTTTCGCGGCGGGAAACTCTCGGAGTTGGTCGAGGAAATCAAGCACCGCGAGCCCAAACCGCCTCGACAGATCAAGCCGGAACTCCCATCCGAACTGGAACGCATCTGTCTGAAGTGTCTCTCCAAGCGAATCACCGACCGCTACTCGAATGCCGCTGACCTGGCGGAAGACTTGCGTCACTGGCTGCAAGAACGAGAAGAGAAAACCGCGACAGACCAGATCACGTCCAAGCATATAAAGATTGTCCCCAAAGGACTGCGTTCCTTTGACGCTCAAGACGCCGACTTCTTCCTCGAATTGCTGCCCGGCCCGCGAGACCGGGACGGGCTGCCCGAGAGCATCAGGTTTTGGAAGACCCGCATTGAAGAAACCGACGCCGACAGCACGTTTGCCGTAGGTTTGATCTACGGTCCTTCCGGTTGCGGCAAGTCGTCGTTGGTGAAGGCAGGCTTGCTCCCCAGGCTGGCCTCGCATGTGACGCCCATCTACATCGAGTCCACGCCTGCCGACACCGAGGTGCGGTTGCTCAAGGGACTCCGCAAACACGTCGCCAACATTCCGGAAGAGACTTCACTGCCCGAACTACTGAAAGGACTGCGGGAAGGAACGTGGGCGACTTCAGGCCGGAAGATTCTGATCGTACTTGACCAGTTTGAGCAATGGCTGCACGTCAATCGCGGCCAGCAAGATCCACAATTGCTACAGGCTCTGCGGCACTGCGATGGCGGGAAAGTGCAATGTGTGTTCCTTGTTCGGGACGACTTCTGGTTGGCAGCCAGTCGTTTCATGCAGGGACTGGAGATCCGACTAGTCGAGGCCGAGAACCAAGCTCTGGTTGACCTGTTCGACCCTCTACACGCCCGCAAGATCCTCGCCGAATTCGGGCAAGCCTTTGGACGCCTGCCGGAAAAACTTGGCGAACTGTCCGGCGAACAGAATACGTTCCTGGACCGTGCCGTGGCAGGGTTATCCCAGGATGGCAAGGTCATTTGCGTGCGATTGGCGTTGTTTGCCGACATGATCAAGGGCAAGCCCTGGACCCCGGCTACTCTGAAAGGGGTGGGTGGCACGGCAGGGCTGGGCGTGACCTTCCTGGAGGAGACGTTCAGTGCCGCTACGGCACCACGCGAGCATCAACTGCACCAGCAAGCCGCCCGTGCCGTACTCCGAGCCATGCTACCGGAGGCCGGGACAGACATTAAAGGCGGACGACAGTCCTACGAACAGCTGCTGGAAGCCTCGGGCTACGCTCAACGAGCGAAAGAGTTCGACAACCTGATCCGCATTTTGGACAACGAGCTTCGGCTGATCACCCCCACCGATCCGGAAGGCTCAATTTCGGACTCTCAGGCTCTCGACTCTGGACTCTTGACTCTCGGCTCCTTCTTCCAACTGACTCACGATTATCTCGTGCCTTCGCTTCGCGAGTGGCTGGTCCGCAAACAAAAGGAAACGCGACGCGGTCGGGCCGAACTGCGGCTGGCCGAGCGGTCGGCATTGTGGAACGCCAAGCCTGAAAACCGGCATCTGCCTGCCTGGTGGGAGTATTTGAGTGTTGTCGTTCTCACCAGGCGGAAAAGTTGGACCCAAGCCCAGCGGAAGATGATGCGGAAGGCTGGCAGGTTTCACGGAGTGCGGGCTGCGCTCGGGCTCGCCACCGTTGCTCTGCTGATAATCGCTGGCGTCTCGCTGCAACAGCGGATCTCCGGTCAAAGTGAGCGAACTCGCACGGAAGGGCTTGTCGGCAGACTGCATGACGCCGACATCGGTCAGGTCGCGAACATTACAACGGCACTCTTGAAAGTTAAAGACCTCGCCGAACCGATGTTGCAGAAGCGGATTGCGAAAGCGGCGGTAGGCTCGCCTGAAAAACTCAACTTGTCGTTGGGCTTGCTGGCGAGTGATCCCCAGCAAGTCGAGTATCTCTATGACCAGCTGCTGCAGGCCGAAGCGGAAGCGTTTCCGGTGATTCGCGACTTCCTGACCGACCAGCGGGACCAATTGGTTCCCCAACTGTGGCAGGTGCTGGACAACCCGCAAGGCGATGCCGCAGGCAAGCAGTTGCGCGCTGCCGCCGCTCTGGCCACTTACGATCCGGCAAATCCAAAATGGCAAACCGTCCGCCAGCGGGCAGCTGCTGAACTCGTGGCGGTCAATCCGGCCTTTCTTGGCCCCTGGAAAGACGCGTTTCGTCCTATTGCCAAAGACCTCCTAGAACCCCTCGGGAAGATCTACAGCGACGACACTCAGGACGATCTGGCCCGCTCGCTGGCCACATCCTTGTTGGCCGACTATGCCCGCCAGGATGTCAAGCAACTGGCCAGCCTAGTGAGCATCGCCGATGAAAAACAGTTTGCCGTGCTCTACCCGGTCCTGAGCAAGCAAGATTCAGTGGCGGTGAAGGAACTCCAGTCGATCTTGCAACGAAAGACCGAACCGACCTGGAACGATGCGGCTCTTGATCCCGCTTGGCAGCCCATCGATCCGTCGATGAAGAACGCCATCGAATCGGCAGAGGGGATTCTCGACGACCGGTTTGCTTTCTGCCAAACGATGCCATTGAAGCAGTGCGTCGAAACAACGGAATCGCTGCGGCAATCCGTCTACCGCCCCATCCGCTTCCGCCCCTATGCCATCGATGACGGAGTGCAAGTCGCCGCCGTCTGGACTCGCGACTCGCGAGACTGGCAGATGGCCCATGATCTGACCGCTGAACAGGTTCAAGCCAAAGACGAAGAGCTGCGGCAGCAAGGTCTGATTCCCATCGACGTTTCCGGCTACCTCGGTCGCGACGAAGACGGCAAACCCGCCAATCGCTACGCAGCGATCTGGGTCAAGTCCGGCGAAGAAGACCCTGAAGTCCGCGTGTATGCCGGTGTGCCAGCCAACAGCGAGCAATCACAGCTCGCCCAGCCCTTGGGTGCAGCAGGTTTCAACCGTCTGACGTTACATGCCTTTTTTGGCCAGGACCGCGTGCAGTACCGCTCGGCGATCTGGTCGAAACGAAAAGATCAAGAACAATCGACATCGCAGGTTTTCTTTGGGATCGAGTCGCACTTCACCGGTGAAATCTATCCAGGGCTGCTGCTCACTGAACTGAACGTCTCTCGCAGTGCCGAGCCGCAAGACAGCCAGCAGCGATATGCGGAACAGTTGAAATCCCTGGAACCGCTACTTGCGGATCGAGCGGACGATGCCAACTTGCGAAAGTACATCGCCACAGCTCGTTTCCAACTGAAGCAGGACGAGCAAGCTCTGGAAGGCTTGAACTGGCTAATCGAGAAGCTGCCGAACGATTCGTCGTTGTATCAGTTTCGAGCGATTGTGCATGCCCGAGGCCAACGGGCGGAGGAAGCCAATCAGGACTTGGCCAGATTCACCGAGCTGAACAAAGACGCCAGCCAGCAGGCGTATCTGGATGCTGTCATCTCGGCTCACTTGAGTGAAGACACCGAGGGGATGCAGCGATTAGAAGCGGCGATCAGCCAATCACCGGGCGACCTGGACATGCTTTACAACGGAGCCTGTGCCTACTCGCTGGCCTCGGGCGTTTTTACTGCCGAAGAAGTTGCCAAGTCGAAGGTCTACGCGGACCGGGCGAGTGCTTTGCTGCGAGACGCGATCGCCGCAGGCTACGACAACTATGAGCACATGCAGCAGGACGTGGACCTCGATCCGCTACGGACACACCCTGGCTTCGCGGAGCTGATGGGTGCAGGCAAGCTGGATCGTCGTTATGCGGCTGTGTGGAACGTGAGCACCGCGTTCGAGTCGACCGAGCTTCACGGCCTGGCACCGGACGAGCAACGGCAACGGTGCCGTGAATTGATCACAGCCGGTTATCGGCCGGCCGCGATGTCAGTCTCGACGGTGAAAGACAGTTCCACGCTGGTGACGGCCTCGGTCTGGCGTCGTCCTCTGGTTCCAGACGCAGCCAAGGAATCGCTGGCCAAACAACAAGCCAACGCGGCGGTGGCGTTGCTCCGCATGGACCAGGGCGATGCGGTCTGGCCGCTGTTGAAGCACTCGCCCGATCCGCGAACGCGAAGCTACCTGATCCATCGCTTGAGCCCGCTGGGGGCCACTCCGCAGGACATCATCGAGCGTCTGGAGGTCGAACCGGACGTCTCCACCCGTCGAGCCTTAATTCTGACGCTGGGCGAATTCGATGATCAGCAATTGCCGCCCGCAGAGCGAGAGCAACTCGCGGTCAAATTGCTGGAGACCTACGCCACCGATCCCGATGCCGGGATGCACGCCGCATCAGAGTGGGTTCTGCGGCACTGGGGCCAGGATGCCCAGCTTAAAGAAAAAGACATCGAATTGGCGACCGGCAAGCTGGAAGGCGGTCGCCAGTGGTACGTGAACAAGCAAGGGCAAACGCTGGTGGTGATTCCGGGACCGGTCGAGTTTGTGATGGGGGGCTCACAAGACCAGATGGACAGTACCCTGCACCGCAAGCGGATCGATCGCACGTTCGCCATTATGACGCACGAGGTCACCTTGGATCAGTTCCGGGCGTTTCAGAGAGACTACCCGTACATCAAAGCGCACGCCCCAGAGGGAAACTACCCTGCTAACCGATTGAATTGGTACCTTGCGGCGGAGTACTGCAACTGGCTCGGCAAGCAGGAGGACATCCCGGAAGACGAGTGGTGTTATCTGCCCAATGACGACAATAACTACGCGGACGGGATGCGTGTTGCCCCCAACTTTTTGGAGCGGAGCGGCTACCGACTGCCGACCGAAGCGGAGTGGGAGTACGCCTGCCGGGCCGGTTCTGTGACCAGTTTCCATTTCGGCGAAAACTCGGATCTGCTCTGGCAATATGCAAGTTATGACGCCAACGACTCGCGGAATCGCGGGATGCTTCCAGTGGGGAGCCTCAAACCGAACGACCTGGGTTTGTTCGATATGACTGGCAATGCATTAGAATTGTGTCATGACATTTTGAAGTCATACCGCGTTTCGACGATGGGGCGTCCGAGCGAAGATTCGTCCGTCGGTTCGGAGGTCCGCGACACCGACGTCCGCACATCGCGTGGTGGGGCGTTCTACCTTTGGCCCCACAATGCCCGGTCCTACAATCGCGACACCGCCAGGCCTGCCAGCAATATCACCTACCTTGGTATGCGTGCGGCGAGGACTTACCCCTGATCCCCTTTACTGCTTTACCTCTTCGCCGCCGTTGGCGGCTCGCGAAAAATATTGAGCCGATCGGGAATCTGGTAATCGAGCGAGGATGATGCACATTGCTTACCATGAGACCTCCATTTCGGAAGTCAAAAGGAGGCTTCATGAAACGCAACGAAGAACTCGTAGTGATCACGAAGACCTACGACTTGATCCTCTGGTCCTGCAACCCTACCAGCCGCTTTCCCCGCAACCACCGCTTCGTGTTGGGCGAACGGATCGAGCGTAATTTGTACGAGCTGCTGGAAACTCTGCTTCAAGAATCGCACCAAATACGAACTCCAGTTCGTGTTTGGAGTTCAGTTACGGAATGGGTGGGGACGACGTGTCTGACCGTTTGACTCTTTCAAGAATCATTCAGTTGGCAATACAACTACTTCGGCATTACCAAACGTCGAGGCAATTACCGTTCCCGGCTTGTCACTGCCGCGGCGGACGAAAGCGAGTGCCAGGGGAGCATTGAGCCGTGGCGAGAAGCAAGACGATGTGATCTGCGCCAGTTGCTTGCCGTCGGCCGTGATCTTCGTGCCCGCGGGCGGAACGGTTTCGCAGGAGAACTTGAGTCCTGCCAGTCGGCGATTGACGTGACCCAAGGCGTCGATGCGGGCGACGGTCTCCTGGCCGAGATAGCAGCCTTTCGTGAAGCTGATTGCAAACGCGTCGCGGGCGATTTCCTGCGGCAAGTTGTCGATCGTTACGTCTTGACCGTAAACCGGAACGCCCATTTCAATGCGAGCCACATTGACAGCCTCGCAACTGCATTCGACGGCGTCGAAGTTACGCAGCCACGCGATCAGCGCTGCAACTTGCGACAGATCGCAGCAGACAAGAAAGCATTCGGAGGATGCGTAGGGCAGTCGGCGCAGTTGGACTTGAATGTCGCCGATTGCTCTTTCGGTGATCCCGATTCGCTGCGCGGGAATCGAGCCGGCGAACTGCGATTCGAACAGACTTGTCGCCCGCGAGCCGCTGACCAAGACTTCGCCCCAGTCGTGCGAACGATCGACGAGCGTGACGTCTTCGCGGATGATGTAACGATCGAGAGCCGGGATCATCTCGGCGGCAAGTCCGGGATTGGTGTCGATGATCAGCGACTGCTGCGTGCAGAACACATTCACATAGCCCGTCGTCTTGCCCTGGACATTGGTCAGGAACGCTTCACAGCCGTCACCGGGTGCAAGCCGCTTGATATCGTTGGTACATAAGCCATGCAGCACCTTGGCGCGGTCCGCGCCAGTCAGTTCGATCTGCGCGCGGCCGCTCAGGTCGCAAAAGCCGATGCCATCGCACAGGGCGCGGCACTGTAAAGCAATATCTGACATCGTGACGCTTACTCCAACTCAGTCATTCCGCCGGCGTGGCCAGAAACGCGTGCTGCGCGTTGCCGAGCAGGATGCAGGAGTCGAATTGCCGACTGAGCCGTTCCAGCTGTTCGGTACTGCCGACGTGACCGACGCCAAGGTCTTCGACCGACGCTTCGTCCAAATCGCTCAACAAGAACACCTGGACTCGCTCCAATGCTTCCGCCAGCAGAGCGGCCGGGGTCGCGTCGACCGAGCGCTCGCGCCGCAGCTCGTGTAACAACGAATCGTAGTCTCGCATCCCCATCAGCCGTTGCAAGGCCGGTCCTGGACGGCAACGCAAGCTCGAACAGATAACGATTGCACCGCCGTCGTTCACCGCTTGCGAAGCAGCGAACAACGCCCGGCCAAAGTTCTCCCACGTCTGCTGGTCCGCGCCCCCTTCGATGGCAGCCACGACGAGGTTCGCGCGTTGCGCGGGCTGGTGGAACCAAGCGGCAGTACACAGCTCCTGGCCGCGTTTTGCCACCGCCTGCGAATCTCCGGCGAGCACGTGCAACAACGTGTTTCCAGCACCCGGCGCCACTTGGATCGTGAATTGAACGCCCAAGGCCCAGGCCGCTTCTTCCGCCTCCTCGCACCGTCGACGGCGCAGTGCCGACCAATCGCTTGAACTTGGCGCGCGATACCGCTTTTGCGTCGCGTCGTCGGAAAAAGTTGGATACAAGCCGCCGTGAACACCTGCGTAGCCGAGTGCCTGATCCAAGCGCAACGTGCTGATCGGCAAGACAACATCCGCGTTGCCGAGCGTGCGATTGAAGTAAATCGGGTTTCCTTCCTTCGAGGCGGCCAGATACGACAGCGATTCGCGGTCGTTGGGATCGTGGTGGCTGACCGTAATCGCGTTGCGTAGCGATTCCGGCAGCGCGGCCAGCGGATCTTGATGCGATTCGTCGGCCCCCACCGCCAAGACGACTTCTAAATCGCTTGGCCGGGCACTGCCTTCGACTAGCGCGTGGATGACTCCCGCGACGACGGCCGGCATCTGGGGCACTCCGCGATCGACCGCCAGTACGACGCGATCGCCAGGAACCGTCGCATCCTGAAGTCGCGGAAACTCTAGCGGTGCCGAGACCGCGGCGGCAACTGCGGCGGCGGGATCGTCGAGCGGAACGCCGCGCGGCGTTGAAAAATCGACGAGAACCGAGTTCGCGGGAACATCGATTTGCAATGTCCCCGAGTCTCCATATTTCAGCTCGACAGCCATGCTGATGCCTTCCGGTTGAGGCGACGGTGCAGTGTGAACCGCTCAGGATAAGCCGAGTCGTTCACCAGAAATCGTCCTGAATCATAGTGGTGCAACGAAAAGCTGGTCAAGAAGTAGAGCTTTACCCCAAGAGTCGCTTTCCGAATAATGCGGTCCTTCGCGTACGGCTCATTGATACAACACGAACCGCTTGGCCCGCAAGGATGTGACAGCGATGTCGGCTCTTGTCTATGTTCGCACACCTTTCTACACTCTCTTCGCGAACTGCGTCCTTGTGATTCTCGCGATGCAGATCGGCTGCCACCGCGAGAAAGTCAAGGCACCGGTCCCGAACTCCGCGGCGGTCCAAGCGTTGCCGAAGGCTGATCCCGAGGCCATTCTGCGACAAATGGAGCAGGCTTATCGTGACGCGACCAGCTATTCGGATCGCGGGCGAGTTGTCCTGCGATACCGCGAACGTGGTGATATTCGCACCGACGAGGCACCCTTGGCGGTCGCGGCAAGGCTGCCCAGCGAGTTGCGAGTCGCAGCCTACTACTCGGTTGTCGTGAGTAACGGGGAGCGACTGCGGGCGAAGATCACCGACGAACTGTCCGAAGATATCGATGGGCAGATCTTGGATCGTGAGCTGAGTGGTGAGTTGACGCTGGAGCAGGTTTATGACGACGTGACCTTGCGGGAAGCAATGACCAGCGGCATGGGGGGCCAACCGCTACAACTCGATCTGTTGTACGCCGATGATCCGCTAAAGTCCGTCTTCGCCGAGGATGCGAATTGCCGGATGCTCGAGCCAGAGGAATGCGACGGGCACGATTGCTACCGCGTCGCGACGGGTGGCACGGAAGGCGAGTTCGTCTTTTGGATTGACGGAGAGACGTTCGTGTTGCGCCGTCTCGATTATCCGGCAACCGCTTTGTTACCCGACTTGGCACAATCCGAAGTCACTCAAGACCTCGCGCTGCGGATTGAGTTTCGCGATGCGACCTTTGAACCGAAGTTTGACGATGCGGTTTTTCAATTCGAAGTTCCCGCGGGTGCGAAACAGGTCCGCGCCTTCGTGCTGCCACCGCATCCATTGCCGACGACGTTGTTTGGAAAACGGCCCGCGGCCTTTGCTTGCGATGGTCTGGATGGATCGAAAGTTGGTCAGCACGCGCTATTGGGCAAGACGGCTGTGTTGCTGTGGTTCAACGGTCATCCAGCCTGTCGTACAACGATCGAGCAATTGAGTGAAGTCTTTGCTTCGCGCAGGAACGACGACACGATTGCCGTCTACGCCGTCTCCACCGAACCTTCGAGCGTTTCCAGTTCACAGCTCGAGGCAACGCTCGCTTCCTGGAACGCGGATGTTCCGTTGCTCCGCGATTTCGATGCCTGCGGACGCGACGTGCTCGGAGTTCCGTGGACTCCGACGATGGTCGTGCTCGACAAGGAAGGGAATGTTCAGATCTTTGAAGTTGGCGCGAATACCGACCTCGCCCAGGAACTGCCGACGATCCTGGATAGGTTGCGCGACGGAGACGATTTGGCAAGCGAGATCATTGCGGACCACAACGAACAGACGGCGAACTATGGCCGCATGTTGGAGGCTGCGATGGGGGAAGCGGTTTCGCCGGCCACCACTGGGACGCCAGCGACCAGCGAGCCAACATCAGACTCGACCGAGACATGAGCAGCATCGACCGTAACTCGACTCGGAGGGTCAAGCTACGATCAAGGGCCGCCGTAGGCTTCGCCATCGAATTATTCTGGCGCTCCGCTGCGAACTCGCGAACATAGCTCGGCGACCTCTTCGATCGCGCTGAGGATATCCGCGTCGGGACGCGACGTCCGCAAACTGTGATCGAGTCGTTGCAGGGCTGGTGTCAGCTCTTCGAAGCCGTAGCTGCCCGCTGCTCCCTTGAGCTGATGGGCGGCGCGCTCCAAGCTTTCCATATCGGTGTCGTCCCAACACTTTCGAATCTTGGAGACGCGCTGCGGTATCTCGTCAACAAACATCTCGACCAGTTCGCCAAGGTCGGGGTCGAGTCCCAACGTCGAGTAGACGTACCCCGAACGTACCGTCAGTTCGCTCATCTGCCTGCCCCTTAGGTAGAAATGAACTGTGTTGCGAAATCAGATTGTTATCTTGGCGGACAGCGTTCGCTTGAATGGTCGCGGAATCGCGATCGACGACACTCTGCCTCCAATAACAAACATAGGTCAAAATCCGTCCGTGAGTCGGAATTGCCAGGCCGTTTCGCGTGTAGGCTGGTTTCTTCGAAGAGCAATCCGCACATACCTCCTAAACGTCAGAGTTATTTTGGGAAACCCAGAACAACACAGCCGGTTAGTAAAGTTAGGGTAGATGTATTGACGATGAGGACATGGATAATTCAGCAAGCAGTTTGCTGAGCCATTGGCCAGTTCTGTGTCTAACGCAGGTGCCGTCAAACGACATCTGATGCAGGGGCAGGCAGCAGGGTGAATGGTCACGTCCAGTTGTTAGCGGTATTCCCGGAATTAGGAGCCCTCCCCATGAGATGTCGTACAATTGTGCCCGCGTTGCTAGCGGCTGGCCTGTTCTGTTTGGCCAGCGCCAACGCCAACGCTTTCGAGCTTTTCGATCGCGTGATGTTGAATCTTGGTGGCGATTCTGCTGCCATGCAAAGAGGTGATTGCGATGCTTGCCAGAAGGGCGGAGCAGCGCAAAAGGGTGGTTGTGGTGCTCACCAGAAGGGCGGCAAAGATGCGGCTCAGAAGGGTGGCTGCGATGGCAAGGGTGACGCCTGCCAAAAGGGTGGACACAGCTTGTTCAACCGTGGTGCCTGCCAGAAGGGTGGCTGTGATGCCGCTCAAAAGGGTGATGCGTGCCAGAAGGGTGATGCCTGCCAAAAGGGTGGCAAGGGTGACGCCTGCCAAAAGGGTGGACACAGTCTGTTCAACCGTGGTGCCTGCCAGAAGGGCGGCTGCGATGCTGCTCAGAAGGGTGACGCTTGTCAAAAGGGAAACTGTGGTGCTGCTCAGAAGGATGCCGCACAGAAGGGTGCCGCTCAGAAGGGTTGCGACAGCTGCTCGAAGGGTGGACATCACCGCGCCTCGCTGTTCACTGGCTTAATGAGCCGCGGCAGCTGCGATTGCGGCGGCAAGGGTGACGCCTGCCAGAAGGGCGACGCCTGCCAAAAGGGTGCCGCATGTCAGAAGGGCGACGCTTCCCAAAAGGGTGGCGTCTCACAGAAGTAACCATACTTCGGTCAACTTTCGTCGAGCAGGATCCCTCCGTGGATCAGCCCGAAGTCGCCGAGATTACGATCAAAAGAGTCCCGCTTTGTAGCCGGGACTCTTTTTTGTTTCTTGCGAGACGGGAGTTAGTTCGATCACTCGCGTCAGTTCGGCCGCATCACCCAGCCCGGTTTCCGGCTGGCCCGCTCAAAGCGATCTCGCCACGATGGACTGGCATCGTCGGGAACGATGGACATCTCAACGCCTGGCGAAAACACGGGCCGACGTCCGCCGATAAAATCATCCCAGTATTGTAACCCGTGCGTGTAGTCATCCACTTCACCGCTCGGCCAGGTAACTTGAATCAATTGATTCGGGTGCGGGTACGGCTTTGCGATCGGATCGATTTGAAACTTCTCGACAGCTTCCCAATCGATCTCATAACCAAGGCCGGGCGTCTCGGGCACCTTGCAAAGACCACCTTGCACCGTGATCGGATCGCGTAGCAGTTGGTGCCGATACAAGTTGTGGCAATTCACGGCTGGCCAGCGGGCGTGCGAAGACACGGCTGCGAAGTGCAGCGCCCAGGCCGCCGTGATGCCCGTCCCAACCAGCTGCAGCCAAAACACTTTATTCGCCTCAGCGATGATGTTCGCCTCGTGCAGGACTTGCGACGCACCGCCGCAGACGACGAATCCGTCACAGACATCCTCTTTAAGGGCCGTCATCAACGGCGGATTGCCGACGTGCATCGCGATCGGAATGCACGTTTGCGCCCGCAGGTACTTGTTCCCCGCGACGTCTCCTTGCGGGATCGGCGATTCATAGATCTTCAGGTGCTTGTACTTCTCCATCTCCCGCATCACGCGGACCGCGTGAGCCGAGTCGTTCAACATGGTGTTGAAGTCCAGATCGATCTCGAAGTGGTCGGGAACTTCCGCGGTCACCGTCCGCAGCTGCTGGTCGAGGTCGAACCAAGGCCGGGCCTTGAACTTGTAGCTTGTGTAGCCGGCAGCGAGCGCGTCTTTGCATTCCAGCAGCCAATCCTCCGGCGACATATCGATCGACCACCACGAAACAAACGCATCGTCTCGCATCTTTCGGCCCAAGAGATGCCAGATCGGCACATCCAGCGACCGGGCGACGGCGTCGAACAGTGCCATTTGCAATCCAGCCCCCAGCGAATCGTCCCACATCATCTCGGTGGCGACGTGCCCCAGCGACCGATTCACGGCGTCGTCCGTCACTTCGCCCCAAGTGTAGAAACACATCGTCTCGCCGACACCAACGACTCCGTTCTCCAGCGTCACTTTACAGAGTTCAAAGATCGTCCAATGAGGCAATTCGCGAATCATGTTGCGAGCTGGAACTTCGCGATAGGGGACATCCACCCAAATCCGCTCGATGTTTTTGATACTCAGATTCATCGTCACATGTCCTGTCGGAGCCTGTTCGGGTACTGCGATTCTCTTCGCACGATGGCCCTCCGAGGCCGTCGATTTTAGACAATTTCGGTGATCGACACCCTCGGAAGACCATCGTACACAGAGATCGTCGGCATCCGGAAAGACTCCTAGCCAACCTCGGCGATCGGCTCCATGTTCGTGAGATATTGTGGCCGGCCAGCTGGATCTTTGAGGGTGGTCGTGCGAGGGTCGATGCCCAAGTTTTTGTAGAGGGTCGCGAAGATTTCCTGAAAGTGTACCGGGCGTGTCTTCGCGTGTTCGCCCAGGCGGTTCGTGCTGCCGATCGCTTGCCCGCCCTTCATGCCGCCGCCTGCCATGTAGGCGCAGCTCACCTGCGGCCAATGGTCGCGGCCGGCATTGCCGTTGATCCTCGGCGTCCGCCCAAATTCGCCCCACACGAGAACTGTCACGTCGTCGATCATGCCGCGCTCTTCGAGATCGGTGACCAGGGCGTGGACCGCCTGATCGATACGCACTCCATGATGGCGAACCAACCCCTCGTTGTCGCCGTGGCTGTCCCAGCGGCCGTAGGTCAAGGTGACGCAGCGGACACCTACTTCGACCAACCGCCGAGCCATTAGAATCAGTTCGCTATCGGTCGCGGCACCATCGTACTGGAACTGATACGGCTTGCCGTCGCCGTAACGCTCGCGCAGCTTGGGGTCTTCCTTGGATAGGTCGAGCGCGTCGACAAGCTTGCTGGAAGTAAGCACGTCGAAAGCTTGCTGGGCGTAGGAATCAATCCCTTCGAGCTGACCGCTGGCATCCACATCGCGACGCAGCCGGTCGACGCTCGACAGCAGTTGCTTGCGGTTGCCGAGCCGATCGGTCGTAATGCCGTCCAGCTTCATATCGGCCAGGCCCTGCCCATCGGGAATAAATGGAGCGAAGGTCGGGCCTAGAAAACCGGGTTCTCCCGGATCCCGCCACACGCCGTCGGTCTTCATACCGACATAAGGCGGCACGCTCTTGTCGACCGGTCCCCGCAGCCGGTGCAGCACGCTCCCCAGCGCAGGATGGCCGCCCATCGACCGCAGCTCGGCGTGCCGCCAGCCGGTCACACATTGAAACGAGTTGTGCCGCTCTTCGCAGCCCACGACGGCTCGCAACACAATCGACTTGTCCATGATCTGCGCGATCTTGGGAAAGCACTCACCGATCTGGATACCGGCGACATTGGTCGTGATCGGTTGGAACGGCCCGCGGATCTCTTTGGGTGCCTCGGTCTTGATCTCCCACATATCTTGATGCGGAGGTCCGCCACCCAGGAAGATATTAATGATAGCTTTGCGGCTGGGCTTCGCGCCGCCCGCCGCTTCGGCGCGGTAAATGTCCGCCAGGTTGAGCCCGAACGCTCCCACCCCCAACGCGCCGATCTTCAGAAAGCCGCGTCGGTTGACTCCGTCACAATACCCGCTTCGACCCGGCCTAGAACCAATTACAGTGAGCATGAAAGTGTCTTTCCCTTTGAACGCGCGACCTCAACTCAAACTCCATCTTCATTCCACGTCCTCTGTAGAACGAATTTGATACCCGCCAACATATCAATGGATATCGACGCGGGCAATCGGAATCCCGCTCGCAGTATCGCTGCCAAGACGAATCGCAACGATTCAGGTCCGGCTGCGAAGCGGGTGACAACGATTTTTCCGGCTCGATGTCTGGGGCAGGATAAGCGTCTCACACAGGGTCGTTAGGCCGCATCGGCGTCACGGCCCGTGGTCGGCTTCGGACAGAACTGCTTTGGCGCTCTGTAGAACTTTCAATTCCTCCGCGTCCAACTGGTCGAGCAATCGTTTCAGGCGGAGATCAAACGACCGCCGAGGTTGACCGTCCGACGTTGTCTTCGTCGAGCCGTTATGGAAACACCAGCCCGCCGCACCGCCTTGCAACGCTCCTCGCAGATCGATGAGAAAGTCACTGGCCGCCGGTTCCCAATTGGCATAGCCGCGTCGGAATGGTTCCTGATGATGGACGGGGGCGGTGAGTTTCATCTCTGATAGTATCTTGAGCACTTCGCACGTGCGGGCTTCGGTCTGGCGAGGCGAATCTGCATGGCGCGGTCGATGAACAGCGAGAAAGTCGCTGTTGGCGGATTGAAGCGAGTCGCGGATGTCGGTCTTCGTCAAGTCGTGTCCGCCGAACGACGCCGTGACCAGCAGCGTCGAATCGAGGTCTCGCGCGAGCTGTCGCAGTTGCTTCAACTCGTCCACCGGAACAAAACGATCGTCGCCGACGTCGCGTTCGTTGGCGAGGTCCAGATACCAGTTGCGGTGCGGCTTCAGCGCCTCGATGATCGTCCGCACCGCCTGTTGATGCGACTGGAGATCCGGCAGATGGAAGCTGCCCGCGGACTTGTTCGACGGTCGACTGCGGGCCAGCGTAACATCCACGACCATGTTGCGCCGGTCGCATTCGGCAACCAGCGATTGAAGCCGCTGGAGATAGACTTCGCGCCCTTTCCCATCCGCGTCAAGGGCGGACACATTTTCGCCGAAGGAATCCCACGTGGCCCAGACTCGCAGCCAGTTGAATCCGAACTGTTGCAGTTCGTCGAGGTCGCGGCGAACCGATTCTTCCGAGGCCCCAAGCCCGGCGTAATAACTGATACCCGTCAGAAACGTCGGCTGTCCGTCGAGCGTGAAACGATCCTTCGCGATCCCCAGCACGGTGCCGCCGTCCGGCCCATCGTCCGCGCGAGCGAACTCGCCTTGCGCGGCCGCGAAGAGCAGCGCCACGAGAATGATCCGCAACCAGGGCAAAGCGATTCTCATGGCGTACCCGCCTGCTGACTTTCGGCGGGGATGCTGCGCATTAGCCCGAGCGTTGCCCAGGCGCTGCCGAAGTAAGTAATGGGAACGGGGTTTTTGTACGGCGTGGCTCCCGGATGGGCGCGGGACTTCATCGGCCACGAGCCATCCTCGTTTTGGCTGGCGACGAGCAACGCAACGGCACGCCGGATTTCTTCCCGCTCAGCTTTCACACCCGCCAGACTGAGCACATACAGCGATTGTCCCGTGGCGTAAGCGTCGCTGGGCAAATCGTTCAGTTGCCCCCAGCCGCCATCCGCATTCCGCCGTTTCAGCAACTGCGCGACTTCCGACTCGACCATCTCCGCGGATTCACCCGCACGCACCTTCATCAGCAACCGCAACGCCGCGGCTTGCGTAGTGTCGACCGGCTCAGTCATCGCCAGCCACGCTGCCGCTTTTGCACGGCTGTCGCGGATGGCGGGATCTTCGGGTGGATTGGCGGAGACGTTTGGATTCGGTGGGGTCTGTCGGCCGAGCGCCATGATAGCCAAACGTGTTGCCACTTCGTCGGACTCAAAGAACGGAGGCGGTCTGTTGATCGGAGGTGCCGACGACCAGGCCCACGATCCGTCGGACTCCTGATGTCGCAAGAGATGTTGTTCGATCCTGCGCAGTTCGTCGGCCGAGACCGCGGTCTGATTCTCGACGCACTGAGCCATCAGCGCGAGGTAGATGGCCGGCGTACTCACCATGCTCCATCCCGGCCGCGTGTCGCGCGGCAGGTCGATCCGTTCCATAAATCGTTGTTTAGCCCAGTCGACGGTTTCTTTCATCACATCTGCGTCGATGGAATACCCGCGGCTCTTCGCCTCGCTGTACGCCCACAGCGTCATGGTCCCATGATGGCAAGTGGAGCACTCATGCTCGTCCCGCCACTTCACCACATCCTTTTCCAGAAATGCCAAGCCACGCTCGGCGGCAGTCCGCGCAGGCTGCACGACCAGCTCCTTCGCGGGCCGCGTCGGGTTTTCGTCGTCGTCGCCACAGACTGCCATCACCGAACTAAACACGCAGGCCATCGCCAGCATGAACGACAAGCAACAGTTCGCCCGCATTGGTACAGCTCTCCGATTGAAGGATGGGCGTTCGCGGATCGAAGCATCATCTTAGCGAGACCAATCGCTCGGCCGGACATTTAACAAGATCTTATCATGGAGACCGCTCCAGCACACTGCGTGACTGCTCCGAAAAAAAGAACTGTTCTTGACATGACGCCCACTCGGGCATTAGCACGGACAGACTTCGATGAACGGTTGCAAAGCAAGTTGGACCCGCTGGACATCGTTCAGCAAACCATGCTTCAAGCCCACTGTGCGCTGCGTGAATTCCGCGGCACAAACGCGACGTGCGGCGCGAGCGGTCCCTGGAGGCGGCGATCGAGCAGTCGTCGGCCAAGCTGGACGCTTGGTTGGCTGTCGACGATTCGTCGCCCAGTCAGAAGGCGTCGCGAATCGAAGAGGTCGTGCGACTGTGTCAGGCACTCGAACAATTGCCCGAGGCCCAGCGGATCGCGATCGAACGTCAATACTTCGACGGCCAGTCGCTGGAGCAGATTGGCGACCACTTGGGCCGCTCCGTTCCAGCCGTCGCCGGATTATTGCGTCGCGGTCTTCAAAGCCTGAAGATAACGCTGGCGGAAGACGAGCGTGACGCGAAGTTGGATTGACAATATGGAGTGCGGAGACTTGTCGCCGCTTTGGAATTTTCTCCGCCCGGTTTCGCAAAATGTAAAAACAAAAGCGGCGACAAGTCGCCGCACTCCAAAGTTTGTATCAAAAGGGTCATGACATGGCCGACGAAGAAGATTCGACACGCAACGAACGTCTCGACGAGATCATCGCTGACTACTTACGTCGCGTTGCCGCTGGCGAAACGCCGGATCGGCAAGAATTGTTAGCCAGTCGCCCGGAGTTGGCGGACGACTTGCGGTCGTTCTTTGCCGAGCATGACAAGATGGAGGCACTCGCCGATGCAGCGCGGGGCGATGAAGTTCGCGATCAAGCTCGCGACGCCCTAACTCAGAAGAACCGAGCCGACGATAACGCGAAGGAATCAAAAACCAACGCAGAACTTGCTGATCAAAAGGCCGCCGAAGCGATTGCAACGGCAGAGCGAGAGCGGTTGCAGAAAGATCGAGCCGATGAGAAGACGAAAGAAGCTCGCCGGCATCTCTACGCTGCCCAAATGAATCTCGCCCAAGCCGCGTGGGAGAACAACCACGTCGGCCGCCTCCGAGAGCTGCTGGGCAAAACTCAACCACAACCGGGAGAAAACGACCTGCGCGGCTTCGAATGGCATTACTGGAACCGTTTGGCCCATTCCTACCAGTTGAGTCTCGAAGGGCACACCGGCGCGGTCACGAGCGTGACGTTTAGCCAGGACGGGAAACGACTGGCGTC
Source organism: Planctomycetota bacterium (assembly GCA_027622275.1). GTDB lineage: Bacteria > Planctomycetota > Planctomycetia > Pirellulales > Pirellulaceae. Next base: position 20,104 of record JAQBZB010000064.1, read on the forward strand.
GGCAAGCCACGATCGGACGGTGAAGGTGTGGGATGTCATGAGTGGTCAGGAGGCGCTTACGTTGAAGGGACACACCTGCGTGGCGTTCAGCCTGGACGGGAGGCGGCTCGCGGCGGCTGATGGCGTTTATGGTAGGCCGGGAGAGCTGAAAGTGTGGGACGCCACGAGCGGTCAGGAGACGCTCACGTTGAAAGGGCACAGCGGCGCGGTCATGAGAGTGGCATTTAGTCCAGATGGGACACGTCTAGCATCGGCAGGCGACGATGGAACTGTGAAGGTGTGGGACGCACGTCCGTGGACGCCGGAGTTGCGGGTGGAGCAGGAGGCGTTGAGTGTGGTCCGGTTCTACACGTCGTCGCCGATCGCGAGGGACGAACTGCTGGCTCGCATTCGGGCGGACGCCACGATCAGCGAAGCGGTGCGGGAGCGGGCGTTGGAGTTCGCGCGGGAATGGAGGTTGGATTGACAATATGGAGTGCGGCGACTCGTCGCCGCTTTGGAATTTTCCCCTTGGCACGTCTCGGCAACGCTGGTGGCCCAGGGGGTGAGGAAACCTCGCGCACCAAAAATACTAAAGCTGTGACGAGTCACAGCAGTCCAAAGTAGATTGGAGTTCGCGCGGGAATGGAAGTTGTAGGCCGTACCGATCTGGAGCGGCCGAGGAGTGGTGCGGAAGGTCGAAACAAATTAGGCTTGGAATTATGATCGTGAGTGATACGGGTCCACTGATTTCCGCCTTTCAATCGCGGAGTTTTCCGTTGCTCCATGCGTTGATCGGCCACGTGGTTGTTCCGCACGCCGTGGCGGATGAAATTACTCAACATGGTTGGTCGGACGAATTGGCAGCCGCCGGTGAGAGGATTCGCGTCGTCGAATTGGAAACTGGCGAACATGCCAAAGCGCAGGAAGTCGCGGACGCGATTGGAACCAGTGATCCACTTCCGCATCGTGGTGAGGCCGAGGCCATCGTGTTGGCGTGTCGCAGCAGTGAGTTTCGTAACAGTGAGTTTTGCGAGTTGATATTGATCGACGAGTTGGCGGCTCGGAACTACGCCACGAAAATGGGCCTGCGAGTCGTCGGGTTCCCTGGTATCCTATTGATGGCCACGCGAACCAAGGTTCTCAGTCCAGAAGACCTGAAGTCGCGATTGGAAAGTTGCCGCGACCAAGGAACTTATTACAGCCAGCCCTTGATTGAAGACGTTTATCAGATGGCCCACACGGTTTGGAGATCGCCATGACCAATCAAACTCCGCACGAACCCAACGCGCCTGTGATGAGTGCCGCGGACGTCTGGGAAGATTCGGAAACACTGTCCCAAGTCTTGCGGGACCGGTTCCGAACAGAAATGACGGATCGTGGTGAAATCCCGTTTCCAGCCTTTCTGGCCGCATTGGACACATTCACTCGCGACGAATTGTCGCTTGTCCGTGAACGAATCACAGAGAAGCTGGCGACGTGACGCGCTCCGCTCCGCGCTCGTCCGCATTCATGCCGGTCCAGGTTTTGGGACTCCCAAACCTGGACGCCGGAACTGCGGGTGGAGCAGGAGGCGTTGAATGTGGTCCGGTTCTACACTTCGTCGCCGCTCGCGCGGGACGAACTGCTGGCTCGCATTCGGGCGGACGCCACGATCAGCGAAGCGGTGCGGGAACGGGCGTTGGAGTTCGCGCGGGAATGGAAATTGGATTGAGAATATGGAGTGCGGAGACTTGTCGCCGCTTTGGAATTCTCCCCTTGGTGCGTCTCAGCAAAGCTGAAGGCCGAAGTGGTGATGAGTCCTCGCGCACCAAAAAACAATACTAAAGCTGTGACGAGTCACAGCAGTCCAAAGTGGAGTTCGCGCGGGAATGGATGTTGGATTAAACGCAAAGTCGCCAAGGCGCAAAGATGCAAAGGGAAGGAGGAAGTGACTTGTAGCCGCGTTCGCCAGAACGTGGGTGCCCCACACTCTGGCGAGCGTGGCTTCGGAGCAGGGCTTTTGATTGTTTGAAGTAGCATGGCCTCGTAGGCCGTGTCGGGTTGGGAACACCGGAGAGCACACGGCCTGCGAGGCCATGCTACTCATTTGCGTGGCACACGAGACTTGTCTGGTCCGTTCGCATAGAATGCGAGGCGTGCCGGAAAATCGCTGGAGAGGAACCAATCATGAATGATAAAACGGAACTGCTGAAACGAATCACGATCGAAGACGGGAAGTGTGGCGGGCGGCCCTGTGTTCGGGGCCAGCGCATGCGGGTTGTCGACGTGTTGAAGTTGCTTAGCGCCGGGGCTGCCTATGAGGAAATCCTCGAAGATTATCCCTCCCTGGTGCGTGAAGACATTCTGGCTTGCATCGAGTACGCCGCGCGCCAGACCGATCATGCGGTGCTGCACTCCGAATGAAATACCTCATCGACAATCAGCTTCCTCCGGCGCTGGCACGACACCTGGAGCAGCGAGGATTGGAATGCCACCACGTCGCCCAGATAGGGCTGGCCGAAGCGTCGGATCGCGCGACATCTGGCGTTACGCCGTCGCGAACGACTACGCCATCGTCAGCAAAGACGAGGATTTCCTGCACTTGGCCAATACCGATCCGTCTGGGCCGCTACTCATCTGGGTGCGCATGGGCAACTGTCGGAAAATTGGCCCTGCTGGCTGCCTTCGACCGCGTCCTGCCCGCCCTGATCCAGGCACTGCAAGAGGGTCAAAAAGTGCTGGAGGTGCGATGAGCGAACCTGTGCGGGAGCGGGTGTTGGAGTTCGCGCGGGAATGGAAGTTGGAGTGAGAATATGGAGTGCGGCGACTCGTCGCCGCTTTGGAATTTTCCCCTTGGCACGTCTCGGCAAAGCTGAAGGACCGGGAGTGGTGAGGAGGCCCCTCGCACCACAAAATACTAAAGCTGTGACGAGTCACAGCAGTCCAAAGTAGAATGGCGACGACGAGTCGCCGCCCCATGAGCTGATTCATGCAACGCCAACTGATTGTGATCGCTGGACCGGAAGCGGGCCGGACGTTTACGTTGGTGGATGGGCAGACACTGGTCGTCGGGCGCGGCGAGAAGAGTGATACGCGGATCAACGACCCGCGCATCTCGCGCATCCACTGCATATCCAAGCGGACGGCGGACGGACGCTGCTGACCGACAGCAGTTCGAGCGGCACCGCGGTGAATGGGCTGCCGATCAAGACGTGTGAATTGAAACCGGGCGATGCGATCCAGTTCGGCGATACGCAGATCCGCTTTCAATTGGAGAGCGGCATGGAGCAGAGCACGCTGAACGACAAGATGTTTGGCCGCCCCAAGCCCGAACCGGCGGTGACGCCGCTGAAGGATCTGGTCGGCCAGTCGCTGGCCCATTACCGGCTCGACAAAATCATCGCCAGCGGGCATTCCGGAATGGTCTACAAGGCTCACGACACGCAAAAGAACCGCGTCGCCGCCGTGAAAGTCCTGTCCCTCGATCTGGCTCGCAACGAAGACGAGAAGCAGCGATTCGTGCGGGCGGTCAAGACGATGATCGACGTGCGTGACCCGAACATCGTCGAGTTGTACAACGCGGGCAAGACCGGCCCTTATTGCTGGACCGCCATGCAGTACATCGACGGCGAGAACCTCGCCCAGGTGATCGATCGCATCGGGATCGAGGGCATGCTCGATTGGCGCGAAGCCTGGCGAGTGGCCGTACATATCGGCCGCGCATTGACGGCCGCCTATCAACGCAAGATCATTCATCGCAACTTGACGCCGACCAATATCCTTCGCCGGCATGTCGACAAGGCCTGTCTGCTAGGCGATTTGATTCTCGCCAAGGCCCAGGAGGGGACGCTGGCTCAGCAGATTACTCAGCCGGGGCAGTTGATCGGCGACGTGCCTTACATGTCGCCCGAACGGACGCGCGACAAGGCCGGCGTCGATCATCGCAGCGACATCTATGGTCTGGGAGCCACCTGCTACGCACTGCTCACGGGCAGACCGCCGTTCGTCAGCGATTCGCTGCCGGAATTGGTCCGCAAGGTGCGCGATGAAACTCCTCGCAAGCCGCGCGAATTCCAGCTGTCGGTGAACGACTTGTTTCAGGATTGCGTGCTGAAGATGATCGCCAAACGGCCCGACGAGCGACACCAGACGCCGATGGCTTTGCTGCGAGACCTCGAGCGAGTCGGCAAATACGCTAACTTGGAAGCCGACTGGTCGGAGTGGTCAGGTTAAACGTCGGAGATGGTTCGATCGTCGTCTGACGTTTTTTGAGCTGCCTAACCCGCATCGGTACCGACGACCCCTTTAAGGGAAGAAGGACTTCATAAAACTCATAAAATGTTGATTAGGACCGTTCGAGAAATACCTGTCCGAATTCAGGTGAGCGGCACGGCGCTAGCCGCCGGTGTTTCGCGGCGCACGAAGAACCGGTGGCTAGCGCTATTCCGCTCACTAATTCCTCGAACGGTGCTTAGCCGAACCGGCTCCATTGTGAATCGCGCATTATGCCCTATGCAATGGCTGCCGTGGTTGGACGCCCGCGTTCACGACGCGGTCCGCCGGCGGCCAGTGTCCTGAAAGGACGGCGACGAGATTCGCAACGGAACCGAAGCCAACATCCCGGCTGGAATCGACCGAGAAGGCGGCGACGTGAGGGGTGAAGACGACGTTTTCCATCTGAAGCAACGGGTGCTTGGGCGGTGCTGGGTTGGGGGCATGCACGTTGATCACGTCGAAGGTATCGAGCCCTGCTCCCGCGAGGTGCTGTGTCTGTAGCACTTCGACCAAGGCCTGTTCGTCGACGATCGCGCCGCGGGAAGTATTGATGAGCACGCTGCCCGGCTTCATCATCAACAATATCCGCTTGTCGAACATCTTGCTTGTCTGGTCATCGAGCGGCAGGTGGAGCGAGACGAAGTCCGATACTGCCAACAGACGTTCCAGCGACACCATTTCGACATCCAGTGCGTCGGAGTCTGGATCTACAATCGATTGATTGCGACGATTGGCCGCCACCCGCATGCCGAACCCCGCGGCGCGGCGGGCCATCGCTTTGGCGGAGCGGCCGAAACCGACTAGACCCAGCGTACAGCCGGAAAGCCGTCGCAGTTCGCGACACTGCCGTCGCGCGTCGTGGTATTGACCGGCGAGCATGCGATTGCGCAGCTGGTTCAGTTGCCGGGCCACGGCCAGCAGCAAAGCGAACGAATGGTCCGCTTGTTCTTCGACGCAGAAATCGGGGACGTTTGACACGACGATCCCGCTGGCCGTCGCCGCAACGACGTCGATCTTGTCGGTGCCGGCACCGAGGCGACAGATCACTCGGCAGCGCTGCATCGTCTCGATGACTTCCGCGGGCAAAGACTGGGAAACGACCATGACGGCGTCGGCATCCTGCACGCTGCGCGTCAGTTCGTCGCGTGAAGCGGCTTCGATCGCCACGGGAGTGATGCGATGCTCGGCGTACTTCTGCTGCTCGAACTCCGTGATCGGAAACAGCTCGGCGTTCAGGCGGACGACTTTGTAAGAGGAGAGATCCATGAGGTGCTTTCGGCTTTCGTTGGCGGTATAAGCACGAAGCGCAAGTTTTGAAGTTACGAATGTGTTGGTCCCGCAGGGACAAAGGATAATAGCCTTGGGCTTCAGCCCTCGTTGTTTTACACAAGTCACGTTGGTAGGGGGGCAAAGCCCCGGACATTTACCTAGCCCAGCCCAACGGGCTGGGTCCCGGTAAACGCAGAAATCGCGAGGGCCAACGGCCCGGCCATTTATCTTCGTCGTTCGGCAAACGATCGACGCCTTTCTGGCTTCGCCGAGTCTGCGACCAAAAGCACGTTATATGAATCTTGAGTCGTTGCTGAAATGGAGTCGCCGGATTCTGGATCTGTTGGATCGAGACGCGAGTGGCAGCCGCAGTAGTGCCAGCGAGCGTGCCGATTTGCGTTACGGTTGGTTACGCGATTATCGTACATCGATCGAGAAATGGTCGCGTTGGGAAGCGACGGTCCGCGCGAGTGTGTCGGATGTGCGAACGCGTGGCCTGTCGGTCGACAGCGAGTCAGGGCTGCGCGGACATCTATCGGAGCTTCCGCCGGAGTTGTATGACGAGGCGCTGGCGACGGAACTAGGAACCTTCGTGCGCGAGTCGAGCGCGGCGGCAGGACCGGGCGAATGTTTGGTCGGCAGCACGGAGGTGCTGGAGTCGTTGTTCGGAAAGTGGAAGATGTTGGAGCGTCAGGAGTCGCAGAGCGGTATCACCGGGTTAATCTTGAGCCTCGGTGCATTACTCGGAGCCTAGCCGTCGTCACGCCTCCAAGCCGCCTTAGAAGCAACGCCCGTGAAGCAGGTAGTTCGTTGGTGCCAAGAGAACCTCCCCCCGAGCGTGAAATCCCAGCGTCGCATCGCCCTCTCGGGACAGAAAACGTAAACAATACCCGAACGATCACACCGCCCCACCTACACCAACTTTGCTGCGGCCGAGTCTCTCGCTCGAGGGCGTTAAGACCATTGAAATCGCACCCAAACCAGCTCCAGCAGCGCGAATTCGATCGATGCTCGGCGATGTCGTCTCGCGTCCCGCGACCGTTCCCAACGGGATGAAAAGAAGAACGATTGTGCAACGTAACGTGTTCAAGCGTCCCATGATAAAATGACCTCCGCGTCCCATTTTAAAGATCGATTTCCGGTTCGTCTTCTGGATCGCTTTCGACTGCATCTTCAACTCCGGTGGTGATTGTGATTTGCAGGCTCAGTTCATGAGGCGGATGCTCAGCGAATCCAATCCAATACTCCTTTTGGATCCTCTCGATACCTTCGGTTGTCAAAAACTGCCAAAGTTCACAACCGACCTTACGACCGGAAAACAATGTGTCGTTTCTCATAACCTTCGTGTAGGTGTCGACACAGGTTTCGTCGTCCGAATCGACAACATTAAGATCCGTCTGAGGGCAACTCGCCATGCGCTTCACCAAGTAACCGATCAGTGCGGGTGAGCTTAGTGAGTGTCGGCACACGGGATTTGACGTCGAGGCTATTTTACCTCTTCGCCGATCATTCGATAGATCGCCAGATGCTTGCCGTCGTCGTCTTTGAATTCGCTGATCTCGAACTTGCCTTCGACCAAAACCGGCCGCACGGTGAACGAGGCGGATTTGCCCGGTGCCATCTCGACTAGAATGCAATCGTACAACGCCGCGCCCGGACCGAAGCAGCACTCCATGTTGTCACGGACCAGGACAAACTGCTTGATCCCCTTCTGCTGGAAGCTCGGCAAGATATAACCGCGAATCTTGATTGAACAGTCGGCGAGCTTCTCGACTTTTTCCGTCAGCATCGAACGTTTGAACGGTGCCCCCTTCTTCATTTCAAACTTGATATCGTCGAACGTGACGTCTCGCGTCTTTGCTTCGTCATCGGCGGCGCGAAGGCTGGAGACAGCACAGGCAACCACGAGCGTTGCTGCGTAGACAAGCGTCTTCGTCCGACAGTGATTCATCGCAAGTGATTCGCTTTCAGTTGATAGTAGACGCCGTTGACGCCGGAGACCGGCTTTAACGTCACGTCGACTTTCAATTCGCCGGCCAGTTTACGTTTTTTATACGAATGACTGGTCTGTAGCGGCTCCTCCAAAGTGACTTCGATCATGTCGGTCAGTTTTGGTTGGCCGCCGAAACAGCAAGTACCCAGGTCGGGTATTAGCACAAAACGCTTGATGTTGTGCTGCTGAACGCCCGGATAGAGATATCCTTTCACGAAGATCTTTTTGCCGTCCAACTCTAACGCCTGCGGAGGCACCGGCATGCCGGGGTTGTTCTTGTCCGGCTGCAGATCGGCAAAGGAGATGCGGATGTGGCCTTCCGGCACTTCGGTCGCGTAGACATAGGAGTGCTTGATGCTGCCGCCCACAAACAGGCAGATGCCGAGTAACGCTCCGACGATCCCCAGCGTTTTTCCCGTCAGTTCGTTGGGATATCGAACGACACTGCGATAACCGGTAACACCAAGGATCGCAGCCACGAGCGCCAGGACTAACAAGGGAGCCGAATACAGCCCGAGAATCGAGAGAAGTCCGAGAACGAAAGAGACAACCGCGGACTTGCTAATCGCGCGATAGGGCTCGAAGCCCTCTTCTGTCGTCGAGTCGATGGTGGCTGATTCGCTACTCATATACAATTCCCCCAACGCGGTGTAGACAATCGGTTCCAGGACCAAAAAGTCTACGTTGCAATCGCCGCGACGGTTCAACTCTCCTTGGGCGCTCCTGCTCCCTTTGAGCCGCCGAATGGGAAGAAGGTATTGGCTCGCTTGACGGCCGCGGGATCGATCTTTTCAAGTTCTTTGATCTGCTCTTCGGCTGCCGGGTCGGGGCAGGCTCGCAGGTAGTTGATGACCGGAACGCGGACCCAACTCGACTTCTCATCAGCTTCCTTGAACAACTTCACGAGCCGCGGCATCGAGTCCCAATCTTCCCAGCGGGCCAAGTCCGGAATCACCAGATCGGCCAGCTGCGGGCGATCCAGCATGTAGCGCAGGCCTTCAAGAATTCGTTTCTTCGGAACGATGTCCGTCTCGCTGCCGTGAAACCGCAAGGCCATGATCGCCGCGTAAGTGTCGGCGTATTCGGATTTCTCGTTCTTCAAGAACAATTCCTCGACCAGCGGCATTCCTTCGGCACCCTTCAGCGTGAGGTAACATCCGATCATGGCATCGAGCCCGGCTTTCGCCTTGCGATCTTCGGAGCGGAGCATCGCCTCCAACATGGGCAAGTCCTTGTCGGTGCCACACACGCCGAGCATCGTCAGATACAGACGCCGTCGACTCGCCGGGATGTCGCCGTCTTGAATCCAATCGAGAAGCTTCGTGTGATTCATCTTCGGTTTGAGCGCGAGCACGATCGAGTACGGAGCTTTGGCGAATTCGTCATAGGCATCGCGGGCGAGCATCTCGTCATCGTCTTCAAGGTGCTTCTGGAAGAACTCCAGACGCGGTACGCCTTCCTTTGGCAGCGCGAGCAACTCGGGAATGTACTTGCGTGCGCGCTCCGTCAATTGCAGCGGCGTTGACCACATGATCTTCGGTGGATCGACTCCCATGATCAGGAACGGCTTGCCGAGTTGGCCGTCGCCGAAATAGATCGTTTCGATCGTCGATGTGTCGAGCAGGAACTTTCCGCCCTTCACGACTTGGACAATTTGGAAGGTTGCTTTTGGTGTCTCGCGACTGGCGACCTCGTCTTTGGCGTCGCTCTTCTTGGGCAGCTTGACCAGCTCGCCAATAACGACCGTGTCCATCGAGTCGATCTCTTCGGTGAACGTCTGGGACACCGCCGCGCAGAAGGGACACGCCGCCGCCTTATGCGCGGACGGCAATAGGAAGAGCGTAAGTGCAATCCACAAAATAGTTGAGAACTCCGACCGTTTCATGTTGTCATTCCTCTTCTTTCTAATATCCTCGAACAATGAAGCTCTGCCGTATTGTGAACTCCCAGCTGTTATCGCTGCAAGCCCATTCGTCGAGCACCCGAAGTATCACTCACGACAACGACTCGGCAACATCCGTGTTGTAAGCAGCGACGGCCGGCAATATCCCGACGGCCACGCCAAGCATCGACAGGGCCGGGATGAGCACGAATTCTGGAGATATCAGGACATCGGGGGACGGCAAGTGGGACGAAAACACCCATGATAACCACATAAACTCTTCAATTCCACGCCCGAACAATAAGCACCAAAACGCGGGTCTGACATCGCGCCATCTCACTGCGGACAGTATTAGAAGCACGAAAAACACGGCTGAAAGCGCAATCACACAGGCACCCATTAGCGCCGATTTGTTTACGACCGCGATGACTCCGGTCACATGCACCGCACACAACAAAACAAACAGTAGGAATCCGCCGACTCGTGTATGTGTCCATACTTGCCAAACAATAGTCATAAGGCACGCCGTCGCGATCAAAAATCCCGCTACGGAAAACAACATGATCAACTGCATCATCAAGCTTTGTGGAGGCGCGAGATCCCAGAAATCAATAACGACACCGGTGTTCGCCGCGACGATGGGGCTTGCGAGTCCTATCGTCGCATGCGCTAAAACCCATCCGACACCTCCCCCCCCAACTGAGAGCAGAATGGCTTCGAACAACACGACCCTCATCACCGTGATTCGACTGGCCCCTAAGGCACGCATTACGGCAATATCGTGCTTGCGGTCGCTCATCGAGTTGTAAATGCTGACCAGAATACTGATCCCGGAAACAAGGCAGACTAACGCCGTGATGCCCAGCAGCGCCGCCTGAATCGGCGCGACGATGAAAGAGAAGAGGTTCGTGATCTCACGGATCGGCAACACGCACTGAGCGACGGGGCCTTCGTTAATGATCGTCGGCAGACGGTACGCGATAAACGGATTCGATTCCACGGTGCGAAGCAGGATTGCCGTCACCTCGCGCTGCTCCACGGGAAGCGGCTCCTGCGGTGCGTGTTCGTGATCTGTGTGGTCGTGCGGCGATTCGGGCTCGACGCCCTCCCCTGCGGTTTCGGCCGAATCCGTTGTCGGCTGCTCCTCTTCCTCGTCCTTCGGCAACGGCTTCGCGTGATCCTCCATCAAGTAGAAGCCTTCCATGTTGATGAACACCGCGCGATCGTTGGGCGTGCCATTCGGCTTCAAGATCCCCACAACCGTGAACTGACGCTCGTGGCCTTCGCCTTCGGGATCGCCATGCGCGGGCGAGATGCCTTGCCCGAGCTTGACGTTCATCTCGCGAGCCACCGTCGCACCGACGACCGCCTCGAAGTATTCATGCTCCTCATTCCAAGTCTCGAAGTTGCGTCCCTGCGCGAACTCGTAGGTCTTGTCGTCGTACGGCCCAAAGGTAAGCTTGTTGAACAGATCCGGCGTCGTACCGACAACGCGGAACTGGCCGAAGTAATCGCCCAGGCACAACGGAATCGCCAACGCGGTGTAGTTTCCGAATTTGCCGCGGCGCTCCAGATCCAGATCTTTCACATCGGCAACTTGCAACGAACCACTCGCGAGCAATCCGCCGATTCCGGCGAGTCCGTTGGTTTCTAAGAGCGACGCAGCTTCGATCGCGTCCCATTGCGCGTCGTTCACGTGCGCTCGAATCGAATGCTCGAGTCCCTGTTTGCGCTCGTCGCCGCCCGTGAACTCCAAATAGTACTCGTACGGAATGTTCTCGACGGGCTGGCTCAAGTAGTAGACCGTGTTTAGCGTCAGCTGCAGCTTGCCGCCTTTGGCGCCAACGATCAAATTGTAGCCGAGGCTGGAGTTGTTCTTGAACGATTGCGAGACGACGCCGTGGATCGTCAGCACCGCGACCACCAACAACACGCCCAGCGCCATTGATAACGCGGTCAGCGCCGACGCCAAGCCGCGCTGTTGGATACTTCGCCAGGCAATCTTCCAGAGACTCATGACAGGTGATTTTCGATTGACGATTTCGGCTTTGCGATTGGGGAATTGGTTCAAACGCGTGAGACGTTGGCAAGCACTTGATTGATGTCTTCCAAACGATCGACTCGATCAAATTGGTCGGCGACTTCCATCGCGTGCGTGACGAGAATCAAGGCGATCTTTTCTTCGCGGCACGTTTCTCGAATCAAGTCGATCACATTCTGCTGATTCGCCGGATCAACGTTGGCGGTCGGCTCGTCGGCCAAGAGTAATTTGGGTTGGTTGGCCAGCGCCCGCGCGACGGCGACACGCTGCTGCTCGCCGACCGACAACGCGGCAGGTTTGTGAGAAGACCGCTGGCTCAACCCAACGCGGTCGAGGAGATGCTCGGCTCGTTTGACGTTGTAACGCCGGCGAGCAAAGGTCATCCCTAATAGCACATTTTCGAGTGCCGAGAATCCTGGCAACAGATTAAACGTCTGAAAGACATACCCGAGCTTGGCCGCCCGATAGCGGTCACGTCCTGCTTCGGAGAGCGTCGTCACATCGTGCCCATCGAGCCGGACGACTCCAGAATCCGGGCGGCTGATCCCCGCGATCACATGCAGCAATGTCGACTTTCCACATCCGCTGCGGCCCAGCAACACCATCTGCTCGGCAGCCTCAACCCGAAAGCTCGGGATATCGAGCACCGGCAGGACATGGCCATTGGGCTCGATGTACGATTTCTTTAGATTCTCAAGCTGGAGCATCAAAGCGGCGGTCTATGGTTGCTTGCCAAGTCACGGAACGCTAACAACTTACAAGGTTTGGCTTGGCGGGTGAAGGTGAGCTGGAGCCGGAAGCGGGAGTCATTACGCCAGTATTGCCGAGCTGGTTCGATTTGTCGCTCTTGTGTCATGCTTCACACAGAGGCAACGAATGTCCTTTGACTTCGTGTTTTGTGCATTTGAGATCAGTGCAGAACAAGCCGACGAAAATGCGGGACGCTGGCCATAAGGCGACTGGTTTCTACCAAGAGACGCTACATGGAGAGACTGGAACGTACCCCATCCACGCGCGGATTCGTGGCACAGCTCCCGTACGAACGCGACTTCACCAAGACCGAGCGCCGCCCCGTTTGTCCACAGCTTTCCACTCGTCAGGCACCGAATCTCTTTGGGCTAAACTGTGCGGCAAGCGACCTGCGGAGTTACTTTGCGGCGAGCCTGAGATACGATAGACTTGACCGTTGACATCACCTCACGCCTACACGTTGCAGGTGGTGTCATCGACACCCGCGACCGCAACTCGTGGGTCTTACGCCTTGATGCCTAACAGCCAACCGGATGTCAACGAGATCAGAGAAGCGCAACACGACTTTGCAAAACACAAAAAAAAAGCCTTGCGAGAGTGGCGGAATTGGCAGACGCGCTAGATTTAGGATCTAGTACCGAAAGGTGTGCAGGTTCAAGTCCTGTCTCTCGTACTCAAAATCAGCAAAGGACTTACGACGAACGGTCGTGAGTCCTTTCTTTTTGTCGGACAAGGATCAGTGGCAGATCAGTGGCTCCGTTGACTTCGCGTTGCTCTTGCATCGCTGGTTGAAACCGAGCGGCGGCACCTAGCCTAAATGGTGCGTCGCGCAGCTACTGGAGGCCGACAAATGGCATGGTTACAAGCAGATCCGTCCGGGAACTATCACGTCAGTTTTCGCTTTGGCGGAAAGAAATTCAAGCGATCACTGCGCACGAAGGACGCAGCCAGCGCCGAGGGTCGCCGACTGCGGCTCGAAGAAAACATCCGGCTTGTTGAGAGCGGAAGGTTGGCCATCCCGTCAGAAGCCGATGTTCCAACGTTTCTCCTTTCGGACGGAAAACTCAACAGCAAGGTCGTCATTGCAACCCCGTTGACGCTTGATCCGCTCTTTGACGCTTACTTTGAAGCTATCTCGGCGGGGAGCCTTGAAGAAAGCACAGTCCGCTGTCAGCAGATCCATCGGAGGCACGTCGAAAAGCACTTCGGAGCCTCTTTCCCGGTGCAGAGGATCTCGCTCGATGATCTCCAAAGTTACGTCACTAGCCGATCGAGACAGAAAGGCTTGCGAGGACGCAACGTCGGTGGAAACACGATCGGCAAAGAAATCGAGACGTTCCGTGCGGCCTGGAATTGGGGTGTTGATGCCGCCAAACTGCAGGGCGAGTTTCCAAAGAAGGGGTTGCGCTTACCCAAGCAAATCGAGATGCGTACATTCCAGACGTGGGAAGAAATCGAACGGCAGATCGAGCAAGGCAATCTTACTGACGCCGAACATGCCGATCTGTGGGACTGCCTCTTCCTGACACTTGATGAAATTGGCGAGCTTCTCAAACACGTCAAGGAAACTGCTCGTCAGCCATTCATCTACCCCATGTTCGTGATGGCTGCTCACACGGGAGCGCGGCGAAGCGAGTTGATTCGGTCCCAGATCGCGGACTTCAACGGGGACACCGTGACGATTCGTGAGCGGAAACGCGTGCGAGGCAAACAATCAATGAGACGTGTCCCACTTTCAATCGAACTCCGCCAGGTGATGGACCAGTGGTTCGCGAACCATCCAGGCGGAGCGTTCACGTTCTCCCAGGTTGATGTTGTACGGAGCAAGAAGCACGGGAAAGGTCCACGTCCCGTGACCCGCGACGAAGCCCATGACCACTTCAAACGTCCCCTTGCTGGAAGCAAGTGGGAGAACGTCAAGGGCTGGCACTGTTTCCGGCATTCGTTCTGCAGCAACTGTGCAATGAAGGGGATCGATCAACGCATTATCGATGCCTGGGTGGGCCACACGACCGCGGAAATGCGGCGTCGCTACCGGCATCTGTTCCCGAACTCGGAGAAGCAGGCGATGAGCTTGGTGTTCGGGTAACTGTGTCGGCGATAGGGTCCCCTGGTGAGACTCGGAAAACTCCCAGACTCCCGGCGAGACGTGGGGAAGCGGTTAACGGATTTTGGGAGCACGGGCACCCAAAAACAACGGGTAACTCATATGGGAAACCTCGCGTCGAGAGGGGCATCGCGAGGATTGTCACGGCACAGCGCGCGGGAAGGCCGATCGCTTGTAATTCGTTGCCCTCGATTACGTATGGTCTCCATCAATATCGTCGTCGGTGCCAGGGTCGCTGGCGATCGCTGGAGTGGAGTCCAAAGCCTTGACGCAGAAGTCGAAGGTGGCGTTGAGTTGGCGAACCACGGAGTTGGATTCGTCGAGTGAGTAGACGGCTAGAATGGATCTCGCCCGAGTCATCGCGACGTACAAATTATTCGCCAAGATCTGATTGTCACTTGTCACGTAATGGTCGGCGCAAGGGATCAGTACAACTTCCGCCTCGTAGCCCTTGAAGGAAGTAACAGTTTAGTCCATTCGCCATTGGCGAGGATGTCACGTCCAGCAGGGTGAAGTCGGGTTGGAAG
>JAQBZB010000426.1 GCA_027622275.1 Planctomycetota bacterium
GTTTCACGGCGCACGAAGAACCGGTGGCTAGCGCCATTCCGCTCACTAATTCCTCGAACGGTGCTTAGTGCCCAATAATGCCGCCGGCCCGACGATGACCATAGAAAAGAACAGCAGGTCCGGTAAGATGATTCCACAACCTGCTTCGTATCATCGACAAGGCCCCAGGTTATGATCAGGACCCCTGCGGCAATTCTGTTTCACGCAGGTAAAACCTTCTGGCAGGAAAACGGTCGAAAAGTCTGGTTCTGGTATTCAAAGGTAACATGCATGAACACGAAACCATCCCAACTCGCCTGGCAAATCTCTCGATCCGCGATTCGTCTCGGCACCATTGTTTTATGCACCTCGTTAGTACTCGTGCCTGCCGTCATACAGGCCGAGACATCGCAGGCGTGGGTCGAAGAGAATGTCGAGTCGTTGGTCGAGTTGTACCGACATTTCTATGCGCATCCCGAGTTGTCCTTCCAGGAAGAGCAAACGAGCGAACGGCTGGCTCGCGAGTTGGCGGAAGTAGGTGCCGAGGTCACGAAGCACGTTGGAGGCTTTGGCGTTGTGGGATTGCTGCGAAATGGAGCTGGCCCGACGCTGATGTTGCGTACCGACCTGGACGCGCTTCCGGTCGTCGAGCAAACGGCTCTTGTCTTTGCGTCGACGGTGAAGGATGCCGCTGACGCCGAACCTTCAATGGGACGCGAGGATTTCAGCCGCCATGTGCGCGCCGGGGTGCCGATCTTAATGATTCGACTCGGCGCCGTGGATCGAGAACGATTGAAACGCTACGAGCAACTTGGCCAAGCTCCACCGTCACTTCACTCGCCGCTCTTCTTTCCCGATATCGAAGACGCCCTGAAGACAAGTGTCCCCACCATGTCGGAAGCCGCCATTGAGCTGCTCAAACGCAACGACTAACGCCTCACTCTTCACGGCTTCTGGTTCAACCACCGTCAACGAATTACCTCCTGGCGACTGATGCTGAAGACCACTACCTCAAGTATCGTGATCGGAGTGCTGTACGCGCTCTTCCTAGGCGCGCTCGTCTCGGCTCTGCTGGTCTCGCGACAACGAGTATTGACAACGGGAGGCTCGGGCACGTCGCAGGAGAATTGGGAAGATTGGCGAGCCGAGGCACGGCGACAACAGGATGGCAACGGCCCCGTGAGCCGTCGCGTTCCGAAGAGTGTCGAGCCACCGTCGTTGGTGCTCTTGCGAGACCACTTCGCGACGAGCCTTGCGATTCTTCTGGCGCTCACGTCGGCCCTCTTTTTTACGATCGCGATCATGGTCCGCGGTGTCTTCGTCGGGCCGAGCTTCCAGCCCGATTTGGCACGAGAGAACGAGCAACCAGGGCGACGTCGCTAGGACACTATCTGCAAGCAATGGGTCCGCGTTCCTGGGAGCGCCGAAAGACGAGGCTGATGGCCTCTGATTCTCGTCGACGATGCGTTCACGCCTGAAACCACAGTCGGTGTGCAGTCTCACCTAGAATGGCTTTCTTGGTCGCTTCATCAAGCCCCAATTCGTGCGAAAAGATCTTCAGATGTTGCGCGTAGGTGACTTTGGGGCACCATAGTTCGCAAGGGAAATCGCTTCCCCAGACGCAACGTTGGCCGCCAAATGCTTCGATCACGGCGTGACAGGCATCGTGCATATCGCGGCAGGGATACGCTTCCGCGCTGCCAGTCGGTATGAACGTCAGCTTGGCATGAACATTGGGCAGTTTCGCCAAGGCAAGCATCTCGGCCAAGGTTGGTTCCAACGTCGGCCCGGCTTCCAGATTCAGGCAATGGTCGATCACCACGCGCAGTTTGGCGTGGCGCTGAATAAGGGTCTCCAGCTCGCCTCGCTTATCGCGACTAACCAATGCGTTGATCACAATTCCCAATTGTTCGGCAGTGGCCCACAGCCGCTCGACACCAGGATCGTCGAGCCGTCCGCTCGCGGCGGGAACGCTCCGCATTCCGCGCACATTGAAGTGCTTGACGTATCGCTCGAGCTGCCGCGAACTGTCCGGATCATCGGGATCAAGGGTCATGACTCCGATCATAAAATCCTTGTTATCTCGCGCCGAGTCGGAAGTGAAGCGATTGTCCCAGCGATAAAACGTGCTGGTTTGAATTGCCGTCACATAGCGCACTCCAGCCGCCTTCATTTCTTGTTGAAGATGCTTGACGGTTCCTTTACCTTGCGGCGGACGATAGGGTTGTTCGATGGTCGGGTATTTCTCTTCGTCCTCGCCATAGATGTGGGCGTGGCAATCGATGATCAACGGCGAGTCGTCTTCCACACCAAGAGCGTGCTCTCTCATAACACTTAGTCCCGCGGCGGTGACCCCGGCGCCTTGCATGAAGCGGCGGCGCGTCAGGCGTTGAAGTCTGTTCATGTCGCATCCCTTTGGTAGAACGGCCAAACTGCTCGCTTCCGCTGACGATGGACCATGTCTGTCATTTCGTCAAGATAGGCGAATCGACTCAACAAGCAAGAGTCTTTCAGGGCGGCCATTGCTATTACTCAAACATCCCCAGCAACCGACCCGGATTGCGGCGGCACATCAGCTCGATCTCGCCGCCGGTAAAGCCCGCCTCGCGCAGCCCCAACACAAACGCCTTCATGCCGTCCGTGGGAATGGGGTTCAGGTACTGACCGAGATCCGAAGCGACGACGAAATGCTCCGGGCCAACGTCGCGCATGGCGGTGGCATATTCGGCGGTGGTGACTTGTCGCCAATGTCGCATACTCGCCAGATGCGAATTCGGCCCGGTGATGTTCGTCAGCCAAACGCATTCAAGTTTTGCGCCCATCGCAGCCGCTTGCTTCATCTGCTCGACTGTCATTCCAATCGGATCTGCCATCGCATGCGTGACCAGGATTTTCTTCACGCCGGCCTGTTGTGCCGCCCGAATCAGAATCAGGCACTCTTCCGCTGATGAGTGCCCCGTTTCCAGCACCAAGTCGTGTTTGGCAATCAGCTCGAAGATTTCATTTAACTCGGGAACAGGTTGCTTGTCTTTGACAACTTGCACGGCGGGCCGTACTTCACCGAACGACTTGACGTGATTCTCGGCATCGAAGGTCGGCAGCCAGACGACTTTGCCGCGACCACCCGTGAAGGTCACCATGCGCCGGATCGCTTCCGGGTTCAACCCGCCCACCGCCCGATTCAGGACGATGCCTCCATAACAAATCTGGCCCGTCAGCCGCTCCGCCAACACGGCCCGATCCGCCGTCATCGTGAAGTGATTCTTCAACACCAGCGCGCCCATGCCGCGATCTTTGGCAATGCGGGCGATCTCCAGGTCGGTGATCGAGCGCGTAAAGCTATCCGGCCCAGAATGCACATGAAAGTCGATCAATCCTGTCAGCGGATTGTCTGTTAGTGTGACCGGCTCCTGGCTCCACGAGGCGCTCGCGAACAAACATCCGGCGGCCCATAAGACGACGCCCGGCAAGTGTTTCGTCATGATGGTCTCCAGCGTCGTACGGTTGGATCGGTGATTGTACTGGCCTGAGTCGATTTCGCGCACACCGAGTATAACACGACGAGCGCGCCTCAGAGGACAGTTTTCGTGACGGACTGCGATCCGCTAGTCTTCGCGATCAAGACGCGCCGGTGTCGGTCCGCGATAGTCGCGTGGCAGCAGAAAGAAGGTACTCAGAGCCAGGACGCCAACACTGGCGGCTGCGAGCAGGCTCAAGACGGCAAACATCGATCCGAAGTCCACGTTCCTGTCGTGCAGAGCACCAGCCGCGGGCGCAGACCAGGATGCGAGCAGGCCGCTGGCCGCATTGAGCAGTCCGATCGAGGTCGACCGCGCCGCTGGGTCGACCACTTCGAACGTCGTGGTCCACAGGTTACCCAGGTACAGCCCGGAACCGAGTCCCAGCACCAGCATCGCGGCGGCGATCGATGACGTCGAATGGCTCGTGCCGATGACCAGCAGCGACGGCACCCAGAGGGCAAGTCCGATCAGTGAAACGTTGCTGCGGCCGGTTATCGAGCGCCGCGCCCAGACGTCGGCCAGTCGTCCGCCGGCGAGCAGCCCGAGGACCATGCCGGATTGTGTCCAGACGGTGGAAAAAAAACCGGCTTGGCCCTGCGTCATGCCGAACGCGTCGTGGAAGTATCGGGCCGACCAATACAAAATCGGATTCATGGCGATCATGGCCAGCACATAGACGGTCGCGAGCGCGAGGTAGGTGCGTACGCTCAGCACGGCGAGCAACGTCTGGCGAAGTGAACCACCGGACGTACCTAATCCCGCGTCGCCGAATCGCTCGGTCCTGTCTGGCTCGCGGAGCAGCAACGCCAGAAGCAGGATCACGGCAGCTCCGAATGCGGCAAACACGAATTGCGCGATCCGCCAGCCTGCCAGCTCGACGACGCCGCCACCGATGAACTCGAAGGATATCTTCAGCGGATTCCAGTCCGCGATGCTGCCTCCTAGCCAACCTGCGGCGACCAACGACAGCGGGCTCGACAGCAAATAAATCGAGACTGCCTTGGAGCGGCTGCGCGCCGTAAAACAGTCGGCCATGATACCCGCGATGGCCGGCACGCTCGCCGCTTGGCCTAGCGCCAGGAGCACTCGCCAAGCAACCAGTTCGGCGAAGCCGTGCGCCAGCCCTGTACATGCCAGCGACACAACGCTGAGCGTGAGACTCGTGAGCAGCACGCTCCGGCGGCGAAACCGGTCACTCAAATACCCGACGCCGATCTGGGACACGCAGTACGGCAACAGAAACGCCTGTTGGAGCAGGCCAAGCTGCGTATCGCTCAACCCTAACTCACCCACCAGCGAGGGCTGAATGTAACTCAGCAAGTTGCGATGCAAATAGAGCGTGAAGTAGTTCAGCGAGACCAGGGCGAGCACGAACCACCGGTCAGGCGCGCCGTAGCGTTCCGTCGCTAGTGGTTTGCCTGTGATGCTCATTACCATGTTCTACTTCGGCGGATGCCGCGGAGCGAGCCCCGCTGAGTCCATGAATCGGGTCGTTTGCAAAGTTGAGTTAGAGGTTTACGTTCGATCCCTGCCGTTCGGCCATTCGACAATTCGGTCTCGGCGAAACCGCGCGGCGTTTGTGGTTTCCGCGACGATGATTGTTGCTCGCAGCGGACGGACGCCGGTGAACCGAGTCCACCGATCAAATCTCAGTCCTCTTTCGGGGAGCATCGCAGCGGACGAGAGAGCCTGGCTAGAAGCCTTCAGAAAGTCGCGCCGGTTGAGTTGTAGCGCACGATCAGGGATGTTAGAAATCAATTCCTAGGTGTCACGCCGCTTCGCGGCTTCGAAATCCCGGCGTACTGTTTACTTCTCGCAACAACACCTCTACCGGGGTTCGTCAATATGCGCTTTCTCGCCTTCGCTTTCATGATCACGGGTGTCGTGGGCCAACCCCTTTCGGCGGCGGATTGGCATCAGTTCCGCGGGCCCCAGGGACAGGGTCATGCAGACGCGCATGATCTTCCCACACACTGGAGTGAAACCGAGAACGTCGTGTGGAAGGTAGCCATTCCCGGCGAGGGACATTCCTCACCGATCGTCGTCAACGACCAGATCTGGTTGACGTCGGCGCAGGAGGAGGGACGGTCCCTTCGAGCTTTTTGCGTCGAGCGCGCCGGCGGCACAATCATCCACAACGTCGAGCTGTTCCGCCCGGACGATTCCGGGCCGAAAAACGTCAAGAACAGCTTCGCGAGCCCGACGCCCATCGTCGAGAAGGACCGCGTCTACATCCATTTCGGGCAACGCGGAACAGCCTGCCTCTCGACCTCGGGCGACGTGATTTGGCGAGATACATCGCTGCAATACAGTCAGCCCTACGCCGGGGCGAGCACGCCGATTCTCTTTGAGAACTTGCTGATCCTGACGTGCGACGGCACCGACACGCAGTTCCTCGCCGCGCTGGACAAGCAAACCACGGCAAACGCACACTAAGTCTTTTGTAGTCCAAGGACTCGGGCAAGATAATCGGTATTCCAACCT
>JAQBZB010000427.1 GCA_027622275.1 Planctomycetota bacterium
GATGACTCGCCGCGTTCAAAGATCGTGAAAAATTTTCGCAATCTTTGAACCTTTCGGAATACCTCTCACATCGTCAACGGCAGGCGTGCAAATTTTGCACGCCTCCATCGAACCCGCACTTATCACCACTTCCGCAGGCCGGCTTGGCGGCAACGGGGAGAACAGTATCGTCGGTGAAGCCGAACATCGGAGGGCGAATCAGAATGCCCTAGTCTCGGTCGGTAACTCGGACCATCGCCATGATGCCGGCCTTCAACGCTTCGGGCAACTCGGACCAACGCGCGATGATCGCTTGCAGATCAGGGTCGATCGGGACGTTTTCGAGTTCAACTGCTGCGCCAGGCGCTGCGCAATCCTGGGAATATGCGTTTTCCCTTGGGGATTCGGCACTATCGTCTTGACTTAAAATCCTGTGGCCCTTACGGGCCGTGCGGGTTCGACCCCCGCTCCGGCTACTTGGTGCATCGCACCAGCTCGCATAGTGTCGATTTCCCAGCGTTTTCGAAGGGATTGCGATTCAGTGCGTGCTGGTTGCTGCACCGCTTTTTGCATAGTGCTCATCGGTCACTTGCAGATAGTGCTTGGCAGCCACGGCTCTTGAGTTGCCGATCCATGCACAAACGACGTGCGACGGAAATTACTCTTCTAGTCCTTAAAGAAGCATATGCCGACGGTGCGTTTGGCGGATTTGTTCGGCGCAGCGTCAGCGGCCGGTGATGCCGGTGAGAGTTTTCGGCGGTGTTGTTCTGTCATGATGTTGTGAGGTGCCCGGCGGGCGGTTCGGCGCTGGCGGCGGTACCGAGACGTACGTATCTCGGCTTCGTGGATCGCGTTGTCATTCCAACGCAACACACAACCAGCGATTGAAGACGTGCAGCGATTCGGTCCAGCCAAGTAATCGCACCGTCAACTGGCGACCACCACGAAGGATCTGAGCGGGAAGACGCACGAACTGCTCGATGAAACGTTTGAACTCCATCCGGATCACCGTCCGACGTTCCTGCTCGTGCTTCTCTTGCCAACGCCCGCACACCGGAATACTCACACCGATCCACGATTTCAAACTCCAGCTCAACGCGGTCATCACCATGAACGCCCAGTTCGATTCCAAGTGGTCCACCGGAGCGTGTAACGCGCGACACGGATTCAACTGTGCCAAGATGTTTTCCTGATCACAGCGAGCGTTGCTGCCGTCTACCACTTCGCTCGTCGAGACCTCTTCGCTCGACTCGTTGGTCAGGTCGAAGAAGTAAACCTAATCATCGAACAGTCGACCCAGCATGCTGTGACCTTGCTGGATCAACTGCTGGGACAACGCACACAACGCGTGGCTCTTGCCCGAACCCGGTTTGCCGAACAGCAGAACATGCTCCCGACGATTCAGGGCGGCATTTCAGTATATCTGGCCGTCGCGAAGCGTTTCCAACTGCCGCTTCACGCTCAACGGAAGTCGAACGAGTCCCAAGTCTTGCCCAGCGGAAGTCGCGAGCGTGTCATCAAGCGCCGGATGCGACCCTCCCGCCGAGTTTCGCATTCCCGTGTCGTTAACTCCGAAAGATAATCCAAGTGACTGAGATGCTCCGTCGCTGCACGAGTCGCCGCCAGCTGAAAGTGATCGCGAAAGCTCGGCAGACGAAGCTCGCGAAACTGGTCCGTCATCTGTAACGCTACGTCCGCCTTGGGTTTTGCCGTCGGCGTTTGGGAACGTGTTGGCCCGCACTTGGATCGTGCTGCTCGAGCTAACGCGGAGGTCACGCAGCACATCGTCCGTGTCGAGCCGATAGTCGGGCAGCTTGTCCAAAGACGCTTGCTCTTCGCGGAAACGTTCGCGACGATTGGCGTTGGCCCGCGCGATGGTCTGTTCAACGAAGGCCATGTAGTCATCGCGGCTGGCGAAGTCGCGACTGCCACGCAGCAACAACCCTTGATCGATGCGGTCCTTGACGTGTCCGTTCGCCGATTCGACATCGCCGTTCTCGTTGGCACAGCGTGCGTTGGTACGCTCCGGCTCACAGCCGTAGTGCTGCATGAGCGCCGTGTAGCGATCGGTGTGCGTCTTGCGGCTGGAGTGGTTCTTGATGGCGGCACTGTATTGATGGCAACACAGGGCGAATCGGTACGATGCCGCTGCGGCACACCACCGAATTCCCAAAACGCTTTTTGAATGCCTTCACTCAGGGCCTCGAACGATTCCGAGAAACACAGCGAGACCGATTCGACGTTGCTGTAGGTCAGCACGCAGTGAAAGAGCGTGTGATCGAAACTCGCTCCAGCGATCTTCAGGTTCAGACGATTCATCACCGTGAAGTTGCTAGCGGCCAATCTTGCGGCGTGATGTTGTTGTGGGAAGAAGACGGTTTTGCCTGGCCCATGAAGGTTTCGCCACTGTGCCACGCGTCGCTCGAAGGTGCGTCGCGTGGAGTCGGGAAACTCGCCAGGCTGAGTCTGTTGTAGCCACACGAAGAGCGTCTGGTCTGTCAGTTTTGGCTCGGCTTCGAGTTGCCGCTGGACTTCGCTCCAGACGTCCGCGCACGGGTCGCTGCGAGTTCGATAATCGCGCGGCTTTTTTCGCTGGGAAGGCAGACGATCATCGTCACGATAGCTGCGTGCAGTCTTCTCATCCATGAGTGTCATCCTTGCCGAAGCGGCCAGTGGCTTGCCTTGTGCAAGCATTCGCCGCAGTTCCTTGACTCGTCCGACCTGCACTGGAAGATGCCAAGTTTCTACTCTTCTCGCTGCTGGCCCTTGGTCCCTTGCCAGCGAACGAAACGGTGCAACTCGCCGCAACGAGCGGAGTCTCTCAGAGAACATTGAGGAGGGCGAAAGTTGAATTGAATGTAGTGTCCAAGAGAAAAGGATTTGGATTCATTTCTTGCGTGAGTTGTTTCGCGGGAGAGATGACGACACAATCGTGGACGGTAGTGACGGTGCCCCTCGAGCAGAGTGGTGGAAGCAAGAGCCTACGGATGAGGTAGTCGACTCAGACCCTGATTGTCTGATCGGTGTGGACTGAACAAACGCAGCCGTGCAGAGCAGTGCGATCTTGTCGGTTGCGATTCGGCACATTCACGACCGTTGTTCAAACTGGCTTGGATGGTACGAACTGCTCGCCGATCATGATGCGGGCGATGTGTCGGTTGACGATCTACCGGCTCCGATTCAGAAGCAGCTGCAAGCAACGATTAGAGCGGTGAAGAAGTTGCAGGATTTGGCGATCCAGGACGAGTGACATCTTTAACGAAGCCAGCAGTGGCTGCGATGGTACGAGGGACTGGAAAACGCCAAGGGCATCTCGGTCGCTGATCTGCCCGATGACGTTCAGACGCGGCTGAAGGCGGTGGTGCGGGAGATTCGGAAGCTGGGCGTGGCTGCGACTTTCAGTTAGTCCCATCTTTCTCGAAATCTGCGACCAGAATAAATAAGCCGCCCTGCCAAACGAATACAGTTGTTCGAGCGATATAATTCGATTCGCAGAAGGATTGCAACCGCCACTTTCCGAGGAGTTTCACCATGGGATACGACGAACGACAGCAGGCCAATTCGTCAGGAACTCTGGTTGCCATTATCGGTGTCGGCTTGGTTCTCGCCATTCTGGCAATTGTCGCCGTTGCGGGCGTGGGTCTGTTCTGGGTGCGAGCGGCTCGCATGGAGTCGCGGGACGCCGTGGTTGCCGAGCTTCAGCGAGCGGGGGTCGAGGCACACCGAGCGGAGGCTATGGCCCAGTTGGAACAGGCTCGCATTGCGGCTACTCCAGACCCGAGACTCGACTTCGTGCTGGAAATTGACCGAGAAGGAAACGCTAGCAGCGACGGCGAAAGTATGGGGCTCGATGAACTGAGAGCAGAGATTGCAAAGTTAAAAGATGAGACGAGCAATTTATTCAGGGTGCGTATCAATGCTGATCCCGATTGCCCCGTCAAACACGTCGTTCCCGTTCTGGAGATCTTGGACGAAGTTGGCGACATCAATGTCCGGATCGTGGCATCGAAGGAGTCGAATGTTTCTGCTGACGAAAGCAAGGCTGAAAAGTAGCGGTTCCGTACCACACAAAAATCAGCCCATTGACGTGACCAGCGACGTTCGAGCTTGCTGGCACAAGCCTGTGAGTTCCGCCACGACTTCCGAATGAGGGTCGGATTCTTCGCCGATTAACTGATGGCAGCAATGAAGGACGCGATCTGCCGCACCCTTCTTCAGCAAGTAATCGACGAGTTCATGAAACTCAACCGCCGTCTGCTGGCTTTCGTCCGAGATCCACTGTCGACCCAGTGTCAGCAACTCATCCTCCGGCGGCTCGGGGAGAGGTTCCATGTTTTGCGAATACGCTTTCACCGAAACGCCGAGTTTCTTCGTCAAGAATCCCTCGATATGACGCATGTAGCTTTGGGATCGAGGGCCGGGTGCCCGCACTTTCTCAATGGAGCCGAGAATCGTCCGTAGGACGCCAATCAGCTTGTCCCTGGGAGGCTTCCATTCGTTCGCGAAGTGCATAGCCCAATTACGCCGAATATTCTCGATCACGAGACCCGCTTCCTCGCCGACTTCATAATGAACAGCCGACGTGCCTTCGCGCGGCGGCAATGTCCCTGATCGAATCTGTCGAATCAGGCTCTCCAGTGCAGTGACGACCGTTTGGTCGACCAGCTGCCGATCCGTCATGACATAGGTCTCGTAGATGCCAATCTCGGTGTGCATCCACGTTGGGACCAACTCGTCAGCCTTGTATTTCTCTCCCATGTAGGCGAGCGACTCAGTCTGGCGTGCCTTCCGCTTCCTTTCCTCCAGCTTCTTCTTCCGTTTCTGATCGCGGCTGTGTCGGTCCTTCGCCATAGTGTGACGCCTTTCGCTGCCTGGATTTTGTCCTCGCACAACTCCAGTAGTTTATCAAATCTTCGCCAAGTCCAGGGAGAACCCGGCCACGGCATTCATACGCCGCCGGAGTTGCGTGAGTTCAGTCGGTCTCGACGCAGCGAACTCGCGGCACAATTGCAAATTGTGCTCCAGTGCCAGCACGCCGATCTGGCGCTCGTCCGCAATATGGCGACGGGACCAATATGCCGCCCTGTAAAGCGAATACAACTGTTCGAGCGACAGATTTCAGCTCGAAGAAGAATCGTAGCCGCCGCCGTGCTAAGGAGTTGTGCCATGGGATACGATCAGCACCAACAGTCCAATTCGTCGGGAACCATGGCTGCCGTTAGCCGCGACCTGAAGCGATGACCGTCACTCATTGCCCTCGACGAGCCGTTCCTTCCGCTGCTTGGTCCACTTCTTGACCTCCGCCTCGCGTCGCAGGGCGTCGCCTTTCGAGCGATGTTGCTCGTGGAAAACGAGCGTCACCGGCAATCGGCTGCGTGTGTACTTAGCACCCTTGCCGTTCCGGTGAGTCTCGACACGCTGTTCCAGATCGATGCAGATCCCGCCATACAGCGAGCCGTCCGAGCAACGAAGCAGATAGAAGTAATAGGGTTGGTCCATACTTGAGAAGGGTAACGTCAGACACAAAGTCGCCGTGCCGTCGTCAAATCCGAACTGGAGTTCGTATTTGAGTTGCCTGAAAATACGCCATGATCTTCGGCATGTTGGCCAATCTAGCCGC
The DNA here is from genome assembly GCA_027622275.1 of Planctomycetota bacterium. GTDB lineage: Bacteria > Planctomycetota > Planctomycetia > Pirellulales > Pirellulaceae. The sequence continues at coordinate 5,600 of JAQBZB010000427.1, forward strand.
TGTACGCCATCCAAAACTTGTAATCGTCAATCGGTTGGCTGTTGGGGTCGTTCCGCTTGACGTCGATGTCCCTGATGGGAAACTCGATCCGCTTGCCTTCGCAAAGCCCGACACCGATCAAACCGTAGCACTCTTCAGCATCATAGTCATTCAGATCGTACAGGCTGCGTACCGTCACCAGGTAGGGCTTACCTCTGGAGCGACGATCGTCTGATTCGTAGCGAGCTTGAAATGGGAACGACAGGTGATCGACCAGATACTGGTAGTAGACGGAAAGGGTCGCATACTCCACATCCGGCAAGGGGTCGTCCGTGGTCAAGTGGAAGATCGCTCTGATCCGGTCGCCCTGGTCGTTCATCGCAAGCG
>JAQBZB010000428.1 GCA_027622275.1 Planctomycetota bacterium
GTTGGAATACCGATTATCTTGCCCGAGTCCTTGGACTACAAAAGACTTAGTGTGCGTTTGCCGTGCATCCTGGACCAGTTTGGGACGGACGATCTCGGCGATTTGCAGAACGTTTTTGTCGACTTCGGCCGCCGCCTTGGTGCCTCCCGCATGAATGTTGCTCCGCATGTCGCCACCGGCGCGGACGCGGCGGAAGGCCGCATATTTGCTCTTCACACGCAAAGGCCGTCCGTTCATCACAAACAACCGCATGTCACCTTCTTCCGCCGCCCGGAGGTATTCCTGGGCGATGACGAATCCGTCGCGGCTCACCGCGTCGATCATCTGATTCAGGTTCGGAATGTCGTCGGGCCGGACGAGGAAGACGCTCGCTCCGCCAGAACCGAGCAGCGGCTTGATGACGATCGTGCCTTCTTCTCTCGCGAAGTGCTTGATCTCCTCGCGGTCCCGCGTAATCAAGGTCCGCGGGCGGACTTCTTCGGGGAACAGCTGGAAGTACATCTTGCTCGACGCTTTCGCCAGGCCGTTCGGATCGCTTAACACGATCACGCCGTGCCGCATGGCAACGCGGGCGAATTCGAAGGCGGCGGTCGTCGCCCAGGGCCGCTGCAGGTAATCATCCGACGGGACGTTACGGAGCATCAACACGTCGAGTTCGTCGATCGTGATCCGCCGCTTGATGGCGCTCTTGCCTTGCAAGTCCGCCGTGTAGCTCTCGGAACTGCCGTACTTCTGCTTGGGCACGGAAGTGGCTCGGACCCGCACCATGTCGTCCGGATCGTACGCCAGATCTCCCACACCCATGACCCAGACTTCGTGACCACGATTCACGGCCGCCTGTCCGAGCCGGCTGGTCGTGAACTTGCCTTCTTCGGTCTTGACGTCGTTGACGATGAATCCAATTCGCATTTAGTCTTCCTTCTTGCTTTGTCCAGCCAACAAATCCAGGACTGTCGAGTGGGAGTCCAGTCTTTCGAGCCGCCCGACGCAGGCGGCATCTTCCATGTACCGTGGCCGCAACAGCGGTTCCCGCAACACTCCCCGCAGCAACAACTCGCGGACGACCGGTATATGATCGGCGGCAAGCTTGCCGACGAACAGGGGGGACAAGTCGCCGCCCTTGCCGATGTATTCCAGAATCTCGACCAGGCCGCGCAGGTAGACCGCGTCTTTCGTCAAGCCGCCGCCGCGATAGACTCGCAACACGATCGTATAGGCACTGCGTTGTTCGAATCCATGTTGCTCCACGAGTTGACTGAACGTGCTCGCAAACGGTTCGCCGCGGATCATCGAGTCCGTGGCCACGACACGCGCCGCCAAGGTCCTCATCCGAGCGCCGCTGAGGCCGCCGACCAGATACTCCGAGAGCACTGCCAGCCCTTCCTGCAAGCCGTCGTAACCGGCGAGCCCCACTCGCAACAGCCGCAACGGCTGCGCTGCGCCGTTGTAATAGGTCACGAGATGCGTGCCGACTTCGTGTTGCAAGAGCGCCTCCCCGCGCCGCGCGGCAATGCTCGTCTCGCGTCCGATCAACAAGTTGCCCCCCGTCGATAGCAAGCCGGAATACATGTCGTCGCGGACAATTGCTTTGGCCGCGAACGACGGTGCTTGAGTTTGATAGTGTTTGATCTCGCGGTTCGCGCGCCGCGCAAAGGCTTTGGCATCGAGCGGCGCGTCCGCCACATCCGTCTTGCCATCGGGCAGCCGAGTGAGAATCTCACCTGCCAGCTTCAACAACGCCGGCTCCACGCCGCCGAACACTTGCAAGCTGCCGGGCAGGAACCGCCGTGTGCCGATGTCGCCAAGCATGGTGATTTGGCGGTCCAACTCATCTTGCGTCTGGCGAAGCACGTGGGCGAGCGTCGGGTCATCCACGCGTTCCGTCGGAACCTTCATCAACCGCCGCTTCAACAACAGGGGGTCGGTATCGAGTGGCCGGTACTGCAAGACCGGCTGTTTCGCGTAGCCGCTTTCCGCGAACTCGCGCCACGACCGTTCCGCGTTCACCGGTGTCACGAGCAGCAGGAACTTGAATTGGCCGCTGACTTCGGCGAGCTGGCGGTCGATGGTCAAGACTTGTTGCGGCAGCGAGCGGCGGCCGAGCGAAAAGTAATGCTGCGGTCGGACCGTTGTGCGATGGAGCGCAAAGGCGAAAAACGCTTTCTTCAACGAACGGGCAACGCCGCGGCTGAGCGACCGCAAGACGCGGTCATAGACTTCACCCGTTTTAGGATCACGATAAATGGGGCGCACTTCCAAGCCCAGTACATAGCAACCGAGCTGCCTCTCATCAGCTTCCGACACGAGCTGCGTCATGCCGGCCGGGTGATTCCGGGCGTGCTGGTTGATCTCGACTTGAGCAGCCTGTCCGTGGAGCTTGATCCGCTGCAAGGCAAACTCAAGCGTCGCGACGGTGCCTTCGGGCCGATGAGGCCGGCGCGTCAGGATGCGGAAGGCGGGACGGGGAAGTAGCGGCTCGCCGGTCGCCCCGTCGACGTCTCGCGGCACGTCGCGGTCGTCACCTGCCCACACTTCCAGGATCAAGAACGAACCTAACCGCTCGGCGGATGTCTGGGCGATCCGCTGGACCAGCTTTTTCAGTCCGCCGCGGATCGGAGCGTCACCCGGAGCCAGCAAGTACGACGCTTCCGCGGCGACGAACGTCTCGGTTCCTTCGTCACGCCGGGCTGGATTGCGCCGATAGATGCAAAGGAACGGCAGCAGCCTATCGATGTTCAACGAGCCGCCGCCCGGCAACGGTTGCCGGACACGTTTGCTGTCGGCGAGCCGCGCACAGGCTTCCTCGATCAGCGACGTCGAGATCGGTTCATGGAAAGTTTTGGGCACTACAGCGTACACATGTCGATGTTGTCGAAGTTGCGTCCGTAGAACTTCATGTAGTTCGTCTTTCGCTCCAACGCGTTGATGACGTATTTGCCGAAGTTGATTTTCGTGAATCTTTGGGCGCTGCCCAGGCCGCCGGGGCTGAACACATTGATCTCCATCAGCTTGTCGCCGACGATGTCGAGCCCCACCAGGAACATGCCGTCCTGGACCAGCTTGGGCCGCACAATCTCGGCGATCTTCAAGTCCTTGTCGGTCACTCCCGCCGGGGCCAATCGACCGCCGGCGTGAATGTTGCTGCGCATGTCGCCGCCGCTTCGCACGCGGCGTATTTGCCTTTGACTTGCAACGGCCGGCCGTTCAACACGAACAGCCGCATGTCGCCTTCCTCGGCGGCCGGCAAGTACTCCTGGGCGATGACGAAGCCGTCCCGGCTGACGGCGTCGATCATCTGATTCAGATTCGGGATGTCGCTCTTTTGCACAAGGAACACACTGGCGCCGCCCGAACCTTGCAGCGGCTTCAGCACGCAGCGTCCTTCACTCAAGGCGAACGCCTTGAGTTCATCGCGGTCGCGCGTGATCAAGGTGCGCGGGCGGACTTCTTCCGGAAACAATTGGAAGTACATCTTCGTCGAGGCCTTGGCCAGTCCGTTCGGATCGTTCACCACGATCACACCGTGCCGCATGGCGACGCGCCCGAACTCGGCTGCCGCGGAGGCAGCCCATGGACGCTTCAAGTAGTCATCCGACGGCACGTTGCGGAGCATCAAGACATCAAGTTCGTCAACGGTAATGCGTTTCTTAATCCCTTTCGGGCCTTGCAGGTCTTTCAGGTAGGCCTCGTGCGACTTGTATTTCGTCTGGGGCACGGTCCGAGTGCGGGCACGGACAAACTCGTCCGGGTCGTAAGCCACGTCGCCCACGCCGAATACGAAGACCTCATGTCCTTGGTTGACCGCTTCGCATCCCAGCCTCGTCGTCGTATAGCCGGCTTCTTCCGTCATCACATCGTTGACAATAAACCCGATTTTCATTCCAGAATTCCTTTCCATTGACTACGATCCCGAGCTTCATTAGGCGAGTACTTTCGGTGGTGGCCCGTCGTTCACCAGATCCACGACGGACGCGCTGCTGTTTCGGAGCCGCTCCAGCCGTTCCAGCGAAACGGGATCCTGCATATACCGCGGCACAATGGGTGCCGGATTGAGCACCTTACGGTACTGTAATTCCTTGATCGTCGGAATGTGGTCGATTGCCATCTTTCCGACGAGCAGTGGATTGAGGTCACCTCCCTTTTGGACGTATCGGAGGATCGCTTGCAGTCCACGCAGATAGACTGCGTCTTTGGTCAACCCGCCTCCGCGATAGACCCGCATGGTGATGTTGTATGCCGTGAGTTGCGTGAAGGCATGATTGCGATCGAGTGTGCGGAACGTCTCGACGAACGAAGCACCATCGGTCAAATGCCTGACCGCCAGGACGCGGCCCGCCAATTGCCTCAGGCGGCCGGCGCTGAGTCCGCCCACGAGATACTCCGACAGCACCGCCAGCCCTTCCTGCAACTCCTCATAGCCCGCCAGCCCCGCGTAAAGCTGCTGGAACGGTTGGGCCCGGCCGTTGTAATACGTCACCAGATGTGTACCAATCTCGTGTGCCATCAGCGCCTCGACGCGCGCAGCCGGCAAGCTCATATCCGCGTTGATCAGCAACTTGCCGCGCGACACGATCAACCCGCTGACGTCGTGGGCGACCTGTGCTTTGGCCTTGAAGCCTGGATACGATGTCCGATAGAAGTCGAATTCCTTCTCAGCCCGCTCGGCGAAGTCGGTTGCGGTCCAGTCCCCGCTCTTCTTGCCGCCGCCGGCCGTTGGCAGTTTCCCCAACAAGCCGGTCGCCGACTGCCACAGACGATCGTCCACGCCGCCGAACAATTGCAGGCTCTCCGGCAGGAATCGCCGCGTGTCGCGGTCGCGCAGCATGGTGAGCTTCAATTCCAACTCTTCCTGCTTTTCCTGAAACAGCCGCTGGAGCGCAGGATCCTCGACCCGTTCGATCGGGATCTTGTAAAGTTCGCGTTTCAGTAAGCCGGGATCAACCGGGAGCGGACGGTAGTGAAACTCGGGCGTCTTCTCGAACCGTTCGCGCTGAAACTGCTTCCACGCGGCGTTGGTGTTTACGGGCGTGAGTTGCAGCAGGTAATCAAACTGGTTGCTCACCGCCGCCAATTGCCGGTCGATCTCCCAGACCGCCTTGACGACCGCTTTGCGGCCGAGCGAATGATAGTGAGGCGGACGATGAGTGGTGCGGGAACGCGAGAATTCGAAGTATGCTTGCCGCAACGCCAGGCCCAGGCTGCGGCGTAGCGCGCGAGACAGCAGCGGAAACTCGTCCTGCGAATCCTCCTTCCGGTAGACGGGCGGCACGGCGATGCCAATCACTGAACAATTCAACTCGCGAGCCTCCGCCGCTGTGAGCAATGGCCGCAACCGGGGCGGATAGCCTTTGCCGTCGCGGATCGTCTCGACTTCGACGCCGTGCTTGAGAACCTTGATCCGCTTGAGCCGTTTCACCAACGCTTCCACCGTACGAGTCAACCCGGCCGACGCCGACGCATGAACTGTAAACGTCGGCAGCACCGTGGGCACCGCCGCGTCGTTCGCCTTGCCACCGTCCGGCGCGGCCCAGATCTCGACGATCAACAGAGCACCGAACTCTGCCGCAAGCGTCTGGACAACTCGACGGACCAATTCGGAGACGCGCTTGTGAAACTTGGCCGCACCGGGCGCGATCAAGTAGGATGCTTCGCCCTGAACCAATCGCTGCGTGCCCACGTCGCCACGGTCGGGCGGCCGGCGATAGACGCACAGAAATGGCAACTGCCGGTCAATGTGCAGCCGTCCTTTGCCCGGCAAGGTGCGGCGGACGCGCTTATTCTGGGCGAGCCGCTGGCAGACGGTATCGATCAGCGCGGACGAGATGTCGCGTTTCGAGCCGGCTGATCGTTTGGTGTTTGTGCGCTTTGTTACGGTGTAACCGTCCACGGAGGTTGAGCTGAAGCGTGGCTGCGGAGCGGATGTGAGGGGCCGGCGCGGCTGGC
>JAQBZB010000065.1 GCA_027622275.1 Planctomycetota bacterium
CGCCACCTCTTCTCGATTACACCCGAATCCCCGCCCAGCGCTGGCGTTTTCAAACGCCGTTCACATGTTCACCAGACTTGCCGGCATATCGAGCAACTGATTGAAGCTTGTCACGCCGAACACATCGACGATTTGAAAGGCGCTAACGTCCTGCGGTCGATCGGCGATCTTCGTGACAAGGGCAGAAGCCTGCGGACGTGCAACTCTTATTTGACGTCCATTAAGTCATTCACACGATGGCTCTGGATAGAGAAGCGAACGCCCGACGACGCCCTAGCGGGTCTATCCAAGTACAACGAGGAAACCGACAAGCGGCACGAACGGAGAGAACTGACACCGGAGGAAATGGAGTGGTTGTTCACGACAACGGAAGATCAGCAACGATTGAACTACAAGCTGACCGCCGAAACGCGAGTGATGGTGTATCGGGTTGCCACGGGGACGGGATTCCGTGTTAACGAGTTGCGGAAGCTGACGCCGGCTTCATTTACCCTGGACAGCGACCCGCCTACGGTGACCGTCGACGCGGCCTACAGCAAACGTCGGCGGAAGGACGTCCAACCGATTCGTCAGGATCTGGCGGAGTTACTGCGGCCCTGGCTGGACGGACACGCCCGCGATGAGCAGTTATTCAAACTCCCGCACAACACGTCCAAGATGTTGCAGCGGGACTTGGCGGCGGCCCGTGCGGCGTGGATTGCGGACGCCAAGACGGACGCGGAATTGGGCGCGAGAGAGAACTCCGACTTCCTGCGGTATCAGGATGCGGCCGGCCGATATGCCGACTTCCACGCATCCCGTCACACCTACATTTCCGGGATCGTCGCCGGCGGGGCATCGGTCAAGACCGCGCAGGAATTGGCTCGGCATTCGACACCCGTGCTGACCATTGGTCGATACTCGCACACCCGGCTACATGATCTTCAGGGAGCACTCGACGCGCTGCCACCCGTGAGCGAACCGAAGCAGCAAGCCCTTTTGGCGACGGGGACCGACGACATCGTGCCAGCAAATTGCCAGCAGTTGAGCGGCGACACGAGGCAGAACGCGGCGAGTGATGGCGAGAGCGACCCGCAACAAGAAACCAACAACGCCCGCCGAAAGGTGTTACCAATAAACACCTTTGGCGAGCGTAGGGGAGAAAAGTCTAAGTGGTCGGGGGCGGGGTCGAACCGCCGACACACGGATTTTCAGTCCGTTGCTCTACCAGCTGAGCTACCCGACCGACTAGCAGTGGTAATGTAGAAAACCCAATCACCAGAGCTGTTTGCAGTGCTTCTAAGTGAGCGTTGAAGCACAAGTCTAGTTGATCGGTTGATAACAGAAAAGCGGCCACCGAGGTCGGTGTTACTACCATCGGTGTCTTGATGACTTTCTGATCCGGCGACGACTAAGCGCCGTTCGAGGAATTAGTGAGCGGAATGGCGCTAGCCACCGGTTCTTCGTGCGCCGTGAAACACCGGCGGCTAGCGCCGTGCCGCTCACCTGAATTCGGACAGGTATTTCTCGAACGGTTCTAACAGGTAAGTTACATCTCCCGTGACCGCAAACGAAAGTTCATCAGCTGTGGATAGGACGCCTGTCCGCGATATCGCTCGCGGTCGAAAGCGGCGCTTTCACTAAAACCTGGACGATCGCCTTGCCAGACCGTCGACAGGCAATCAGCAGCCTCGGAAAGCCATCGTACAAAAGCGTTCACGCCGTCGGCGGGCCATATCAGTCAACTCCCAACACGCCAAGGACTTCGGTGCGTTGGTTTGCTTGACATCCCGCCGGGCGCGCATTACCATCAAACGGCTCCTAAGAAAATGATGATCAACAACTTCCCGATTTGAGTTTCGCGCGGGGCGAGGCTCCTGCCGAGCCATCCGGGGAAAGGCTCTGCGGGAGCCTCGCCCTCCCAAATCGCCCTCCCAAATCGCCGTCCAGGAATTAGTTTGTCCACAGTTTCTCAGGGCGGCATGATCCGTTCGTGATGATGCACACCGTCTTGGAAGAACCGTCTTGGAACAACTGTCTCGGAACAACCCTCGCCGAGTTTTCTCGCAACGGGTGGACATGCACCTGCCAATCCATCAACGCAAGAGGTACGACCAATGACTACCGTACCGAAGCCGATTCATCGGCCCGATACGTCTTCGATGCATGTCTCGCGATTCGATCAGGTCGCGAGCCTCGTCGTGGCCCTGCTGATCATGGTTGGTGTCACCGTACTCGGAATGTTCATCATTTGGTTGACGGCAAGGTTGGTCTTTGTGCCGCGCAGCGTGCCCGTCAGGCTGGTGGAAAATGTGCCAGGCCGCGGCGACCATGCCGAGGGCTTCGAGCGCGACCTCGAAGCACCCGGCATGGAAGAGATGCCGGAATTGGCCGAACCGCAACTCGAAGCGGCGATGGAGGCCATGACGGAGGCTGTGTCAAGTGTTGCCGCCGCGATGGATTCGGTTGCCATGCCGTCGGACGCCACCAGCAAAGGCGAAGGAGGCATGGGAGACAATCGTCCACCTGGACCGTTGGGTGATGGTGACGACATCATTCCCCGTTGGGAGCGATGGGAAATCCGTTTCGAGTCGTCCAGCGAAGCCGCGTATGCCAGACAGCTCGATGCGTTCAAAATCGAGTTGGGTGCGGCGGGCGGCGGCAAGAAGAACGTGGACTATGCCCGCAACCTCACCAAGGGCAAGCCAGACACCTACAGCGGACCTGGCGACAAAGAACAACGTTTGTATATGACCTGGCGCGGTGGCAATTTGCAGAGATTCGATCAGAACTTGCTTCGCAAGGCGGGGGTCAACACCGCGAACCGTTTGCTGATGCAGTTCTATCCGGAAAAGCTCGAAGACGAATTGGCTTGGATTGAGATGGAGTACGCTACGAAACAGAAAAAGACCGTCCAAGAATTCCTCAAAACCGTCTTCGAACTCAAGCCGAAGGGGAACACTTGGGAGTTCTTCGTCGCCGAGATGCGATTTCGTCCCAAGCCGAAGTAAGAGGTTGCACCCTTGGTTATCGTCAGCTTCTGAGATCCTACTTTTAGGTTGAGAAATCACGCATGGATTTGAACATTTATATGCTGGTGGGGTACGTCATTTATGCCGCGCTCTTGTTGATCGCGCTGTGGGGCGGCTTCTGCTGTGTCATGGTGTGGCGCCGCGTGGCTCAGAAGCGGTTCAAGAATGAAGCCGCTCAGGACGATTTCCTCGACGAGTTGGAAGTCCCGCTCGCGAAAGCCGATTTCGAAGACGCTGCGGCGTTGTGCGACGGAGACCTGCGGGCGGTTCCGCAACTGGCTCATCTTGCGGTCTTGAATCGTGGAATCGGTTTCGCCAAGGTGCGGCAGTTGGTCGAAGACCGCTTCCAACGCGACGTCCTGGCGGAACTCGAACATCAAATGACGTGGGTTCACACGGTCATCAAGAGCGCTCCGATGGTCGGATTGTTCGGCACGGTGACCGGTATGATGGGGGCGTTCGAGACGCTGGCCACGTCGGAGAACGTCGAGCCGGCCGAGTTGGCGGCTAACATCAGCGTCGCTTTGATCACCACCGCCTGCGGTTTGGCGATCGCGATTCCGCTGATCGTCGCCGTGGCTGCCGTCAACATCCGCATCAAAAAGATGGAAGAGTTGGCGATCGCCGGACTCAATCGTTTCATCGAAGTGATGCAGGTGGCGATGGCCAAAGAGGGCGCTCGGCGGAGGTAATGAAGCATGGCTGAAGACGCTCTTCCAGAAGAGTTTGCCGCTCCGCCACATTCCGGGACGATGAAGCCCCGGCGTGCGCTGGAGGATACGGAGATGGACATCACGCCGATGATCGACATCACGTTTCTGCTGCTGATCTTCTTTATCGTGGCCTCCAAGATGGACGAGGCCGCCAACGTCCCGCTGCCTCCGGCGAAGACGGGCAAAGCGATTCTCGTGAAGCAATGCGTGATCATCACCGTTGGTCCTGGAGACACGGACGATACGGCGAAGGTCTACGCCGGTGACGGCGATGCGCCGGAAAACTTGGTTGATTCGAGCGACGTCGACGCCTTGGAGAAAGCGCTGCAAGACTATGTCGAGGAACAAGTCAGCTCAGATCCACACAAGACAATGGTGTTGATCAAAGGAGGGAAGGGAGTGAAGTACAAACACGTCTATATGGTGGGGAAGTCCGCTGCGCGGGTGGCCGCGATCACACAAATGAATTGGGCCGTGATGGAGGTGAATTGACCATGCCAATCTCGTTCCACTGTCCCTCCTGTAACGCATCGCGTACGGCCCACGAGGTGCTGGCCGGTCGAAAGGTCCGTTGCCCAAGCTGCGACGCACTTGTCGATGTGCCGGCGGAAACAACCGACTACGACGACGCCACGGCGACGGTCGCGATCGCGCCGATCGAAGATGACGGGAGTCGAACCGTCATGTTGGAAGCGATCGAAGTCACGGAGATCGTCGAGCCGCCGCCCGTCGTATCGGGCGGAACGATGCCCGTTGCTAGTGCCGATCTGCCACCGGTGGAAGACGAGGCGCCTCGCGGCATTAAGAGCAAGGGGAAGATCGAAGATACCGAGATGGACATGACGCCGATGGTCGACGTCACGTTCTTGCTGCTGATCTTCTTCATGGTGACGGCCGCTTTCACGCTGCAAAAGTCGATGGAGGTGCCGTTACCAAAGGACGACGAAGCCAGCATGGAGGTCGTCGACCCGGAAGAGGACGACAGCGACCGGGTGACCGTCCTCGTGGACGCATTCAACACGTACCACGTCACCACGGAGGAGTGGGAAGAAGAAGCTCCGAGTGTGCAGGATCTGCTGCGGTTCTTGCGGCGGGCACACGACGGAGACAGTACCGGGAAAATCCCGAGTAAATTGCTGGTCGAAGCGAACGGCGAAGCGTCCTACGAAAAGGTCGTCGCGGTTCTGGATGCGGGCAGCGAGACCGGGTTCGAAGAGGTTCTCCTAGCTAACGCCGAAGACGAATGACCAACGACGCCGAACAACAACCGCCGAACGCCGCTGGGCGAGGAACGATTTGATATGTCCGCGAAGAAGTTTGTTCAATTGCTGGAAGCCAGCGGAGCGCTTGATCCCTCGACGCTCCGCGAGGTACGCCGTCAGGTCTCCGAGAAAAAGGTCAGCGCCGCGACGATCGCCAAGGCATTAGTCGAAAAGGGCAAGCTGACAAAGTTCCAGGCGACGAAACTTGTCGGCGAGGCGACGGCGGCGGACACCGGGCCAAGCAACGACGATGAGAGCGGTTTTCTACTGGCCGAGGACGTTCCAGCGGATGACGAAGTCGTCCTGCTCGAAGAAGCTGCGGCCGACGAACCCGAAGAAGTTGTGGGTTTGACCCCAGTCGAGGACGCCGGCGCGGCACTCACCCCGGTCGGTGGCGCTCCGCCAAGCATCGGGGGCGGACTCGAACCTTTGGACAGCGGCGGCCTGGAATCGCTCGACGCCTTTGACGGCTCGGGTGGCCTGGATTCACTCGACCCGTTCGCGCAACCGACGCAGGCCGTGCCGGCTGCTGGTGAGGATGGCTCCGGCAAAAAGAAAAGACGCGAAAAGAAGAACCAGCAGGACTGGGGCGGCAAGCTGATGATCGGCGGGGGTGGGTTCCTGTTGTTCTTGATCCTGGCCGGCACTTTGCTTTACATCACCATCAACAAGAAGGGACCAGTTGAGCTTTTCAATGAAGCGGAAGAAGCCTACCGCGGCGAATCGTATTCTGACGCGATGGCGAAGTTCGAGCGGTTCGTGAAGAATTATTCCAGCGACGACAATGCTGACGACGCCCAGGTGCGGATTGTCCTCTGTCGAATTCGGATCGTGATCGGCGACCCGCAAAAGGCGTACGACAAGGCGATCGAGCTGCTCCCGACCGTCCAAGACTTGGAAGCTTTCTCGACGGCGCGTGACGAATTGGCGACGCTCTTGCCGACGATTCCCGAAGGCTTCATCAAGAAGGCCAAGCAAGCGGCTGACACCGATGCCATGGAAGAGATGATTGGCAAAGCCGAGAAGGCGATGGCTGATCTCGTCAACAAACCTGAATACATCCCGGCCTCGAAGCGTCCCGCGGAACGACTCAAACGGATTGTCGAAGACATCAAGATCGTTCGACGAGCGATCTCGCAAGAACGCGATCTGGCGACGGCGATCGCCCAAATCAAAGAACATGCCGCCGCCAGCAAGACGGAGGAAGCTTATCAAGTCTACGAAGAACTCTTGGAAGAGTATCCCGGCGTGGTGGACGACGAGGGTCTGCAATCGTCAGTCTTGGAGATCACCGCAAAACTAGCGAACTTGGTGAAACCCCAAGAAGAAGCGGTCGCAGCTTTGACGGAGGACGTCAAGCCCGTGACGGAGTATCGCGTGATCCTGGCCAGTCGCTCGACCGACGCAGGCCAGGGCGTTCCGCGATTGAACGGTCAAGTTGTCGCGCTGTTGGCGGCCGGAGCGGTCTACGGATTGGATGCGGGAACGGGCGGAGTCCTCTGGCAACGATACGTGGGACATGTGACGAAGCACCATCCTCAACCTTTGAGCGCCCAAGCCGACGCCGACATTCTCATCACCGATGCCCATCGCAGCGAATTAGTCCGCGTCAAAGCGTCGGGAGAACCGGTTTGGCGGCTTGCCATCGGCGAGAATTTCGCGGCACCGAGCATCGCGGGCGATCAGATCTATGTGACGACGCATTCGGGCAACATCTTGCAAGTCGATGCCGCCAGCGGAAACAGCGCTCGCCGCGTCGCCATTCCGCAACTCCTGGAAGGTTCCGCGGGCGTCGCTCAAATCCACCCGTATCTGATCCAACTCGGCGACCACTCGAATCTGTACGTGATTTCCCGCGAGTCGCTTGCCTGTCAGGAAGTCATTTACATTGGCCACAAAGCGGGAACCATCGTGACACCGCCGCTGATAATTCAAGACCACGTCTTGATCGCCGAAAACGCTGGCCGCGATTACTGTAAGCTGCACATCTTCAAGATCACTCCCGGCGATGGCCCACTGCTGCGACGTCCGCAAGCCCCTATTCGGCTGACCGGCAATGTGATCGTCCCGATGATACTCGATGGACGGCGGCCTTTGGTCGTCACGGATTTGGGTGAAGTCAACGTGTTCAATATCGACTTTAACGCCGCCGCCGACACCGTCACGACAGCCACGGCGGCCCTGCCGGCGTCGCGGGCGGCACCTTTGTTAAGCTACCCGGTTCTCGAAGGCAAGACACTGGTGCTAGCCGATGACAAACTCGTCAAATACGAGTTACAGATTAGCTTGAAGCAAATCACGCAGCGGTCGGTTACCAGCCGCGGTGATACATGTATTGCGCCGCCTCGCTTGTACGGCGACATCTTGATTGTCACGCGACGCAAGGCGGGTTCGGTTGGGGCGACCGTCTCCGCGCTGCAAGTTGACAACTTGCGAAAGGCGGAGTGGGAAACACAAATCGGCATTCCCATCAGTCGTGCCGAGGCCGATGGAACGGGCAAGCAACTCGACGTCATCTCCGCGGCGGGCGCACGGTATGTGGTCGATGGCAAGGTCCTGCAAGCCGGCGTCAGCAACGAGCCAGCCGTTACCGCGACCACCACCGGCGGTGCGCTCTCCTTCACGGATCAAGTCCAGTTCGCGAGCGGAAAGGTGGCGTTCTTTAATCCGGCCAACAACGCAAAGGCTTTGATCTACACACCGGGCACGGGCTCTGGAGGTTTGCAGATCGTTGACCTCAAGTTGGCTGGCGCAAAGGTCACCTGTGTTCCGGTGGCGTTTCAAGACGGCTTGTTGGCTCCACTCAATAATGGATCGGTCTTGCTCGCCAACACAGCGACCGGCGACAACCTCGTGTTGCCATTTCAGCCGGAACTTGCGCCAGGCGAAGATGTGATTTGGCAGCGTCCCGCGGTGCTCGGCGAGGAATTCGTGATCGTGGACGATCGAAAGAACATCTACCGCATCGGAATCAAACAGCAGCCGAAACCGTTCCTTGCTCCGATCGCAAGCGGCAAGCTGGAGTTCGATATTGATTCGGACCTGGCCGCGGCGGGCGATACCATCTACGGAGTCGTTCGTAATACGGGCGGCGACGTGATTGTGGCGCTAAACGCTGGTGACTTGCAACGCAACAAGGAATTCGCGCTCACGGGCCGCGTCGTGTGGGGGCCGGTCCAAGTTGGCAACGCGGTGCTCTGTCTTTCGAGCCAAGAAGGTTTGCTGTGCTTGGAAGCTGGAGCCAATCAGCGCTGGGCAAACAGTGCCGGATGCGGTGGTCAGCCGGCGGGCGTGCCTTTGGAAGTGGCTGGCGACTTTGTGATTGCGGTACGCGAAGGTTCCGTGGTGAGGATTGCCGGTGCCAACGGCCAACAAGTTGCCGAGGTAACGATCGGCGAACCGCTCGGTGCCAGTCCCGTCGCCTTCGGGTCACGCTTACTGCTGCCGGGCAGCGACGGAGCACTTCACGTCATTCCCATGCCCAACGCCCCCATGCCCAACGCCCCCATGCCCAACGCCGAGGGGCAGTGAATTGAACACCACGTCGCAAAACAAGGGGGTCGCCACGCTGCGGAGCCGCCGAACTCGCTGGTCAACGGCGTTGCGGGTCGCCTTGGTCGCTGTCATCGCGATGGCCGGTGCCTCGAACATGGCTCAGGAAGAAGCGCCAGCGGTGCCCGCGATAGCCTACGTCGACGAGAAAACTCCGCTCTTGGAACGCGATCCGTTCGACTTGATCGTGCTGGACAAAGAGAACAAGGATTTCAAGGCCGAGGTGCAAACAATCACCACCTTGCCGCGGCCGCGAGCGGTGGTGGTATCCGAACAGAAGGGCAAGCTGCAATTTCGATTCTTATACGACGACGCGCTCTTGTACGAAGTCGAATGGATTCACCTCGTGAAGGTCGAGTTCTTCGAAAGAATGCTGTTCCAAGAAGCGAAGCGGTTGGTCGAGAAGGCAAGCACACTCGACCCTCAGACCCAGTTCGTGGAGGTCGAAGGGTTGTTGGACGAAGCGTATCGCTACTACACGCGAATGAAGGCCGAGTTTCCGACGTACCCAGGCTTGGAAGCCGCGATTGACTATTTTCTCTTTCAGGACGCTGGCACGCTTTATAAGGGTGGACGCTATGCGGAATCGCTGTCGGTCATGGAGCAGCTCTATCAGCGGAACCCCACTTACAACAGTGGTAGGCTCAAGGACGCCATGGGGAAGCTGGTCACCGAGATCGTTGCCGACTATGTGAGCCGGCAAGACTTTCGTTCGGCTCGAATTGTCTTGGATCGATTGGAGGAGAAGTACGGCAACGATCAGCCCACGACAATTAAACAATGGCGGGATCAGCTCAACCTGTTGGCTGGCGAAAAACTTACCGCCGCCAAGAAACATCTGGAAGTCAAGGAGTATCGTGAGTCGATTGGCGCGATACGGCAGGCGCTGGATATCTCGCCCAATGTTCCCGGTGGCAAGGCGCTCGAAGCTGAGTTGGCGAAGACGTATCCACAGATCATCGTGGGCGTGACGCAGCCCGCGTTGACGTACGATTCCGGTCGGCTCGACAACTGGGCAGCGCGTCGCACGGGTCATCTTGTGCATCGCACTTTGATCGAGTTCCTCGGTCCCGGTAGCGAGGGCGGCGAATACGAGTTTCCGGGCGGTTTGATCGAGCGGAGCCCCGATGGCCGGACGATGACGTTTCGGATGAAGCAATTCACGGCAGGCGACAACTCGCCAATCACGAGCGGATACGATCTTTCGCGACGCTTGCTCGACTTGGCGAATCCGAAGTCACCTGAATATCGCGAAGCTTGGGGAGGTCTCGTCACTGGGGTGACCGTTGAAAATGTTTTGAAAGTCGATGTCACGCTGCGCCGTTCGCATGTCCGTCCGCAAGCCTTGTTGCGGGTGCCAATGGTTGTTTCGATACAGCAAGACGGGAAGGAAGCCTTGGAAGGAACGGGATCGTTCCGTGTCGACATTCAAGGGGACAGCGAAACGCGGTTTATGCTGAAGGACTTTACGCCTGGGTCGCGGCTCGCCGAGTTGATTGAGCGGAAGTTCGATGATGCCCAGTCCGCGCTGAATGCACTTCGCCGAGGGCAGATCGACGTCATCGATCGCCTGTTCCCCTCCGACGCCGCCCGCTTGAAGGATCAGCTGGGACGCGACAGTGATCTTGTGTTGCAACAATACAAGCTTCCGACCGTCCATTTGCTCGTGCCGAAATCCGACCACCCGTTTCTCGCCAACGCAAACTTCCGCCGGGCGTTGGTGTGGGGGATCGATCGCCAACGCATTCTCCGCGAGGAACTCCTCGGCGGAAACGACATCCCCGGCTGCCGAGTTATTAGCGGTCCCTTCCCCGCCGGCATCGATCAGACGGATCCGTTGGGTTACGCCTACGATCACACGTTGCTGCCTCGCGTGTGGCGTCCGCGATTGGCGAAAGTGTTGACATTCATTGCCGAGAACGAGTTGACGACCAAAGCTGAAAAGCTTGGGGAAGAACCGCCCAAGCTCACGCCGTTGCTGATCGCCCATCCGGCCACGGAGTCGGCTCGCATCGCTTGTCAGGCCATCATGATGCATCTGAGCATCATTGGGATTGAGGTCAAGGTAAAAGAATTGCTCCCCGGCCAGTCCACGGATCCGGCTGACGAATGCGATCTGCTATACACCGAGATCGCGATTTGGGAGCCGGTCGTCGACGCGCGGAAGTTGCTCGGTGTGAATGGTATTGCCGCAGCGACCAGCCCCTACATCGGCCAAGCACTGAGGCGGCTGGATGCGACCGAGAACTGGGGGGACGTTCACGACCAGCTTGTCGCTCTGCATCACGCCGCGTACAACGAAGTCCCGGTCATTCCGCTGTGGCAGACGGTCGATTCTTTCGTCTACAACAAGCGCGTGCGAAACATCGGCGATCAACCGGTCTGGCTCTACCAAAATGTTGATCAGTGGCGGATCGGAGAACAAGCGGCACAGCCGTAGTTGACTTATGATGCGACATCTTGATTCACAACTTGAACGAACCTCGACGGCATGGCGTTACGTCGTCTGCGCTTCGTTCGCGATGATGGCGACAGGTCTGCTGCGTCCGGCGGAACTGCTGGCGCAGGAACAAGCCTGGGAGTTCTCGCCCTACCAAGTACAGATTTGGTTGGCGACGGAGACGGCGGGCGAGTTGGACCAACAAGTTCGGCAATCGTTGGCATTCACGTTGTCGCGGCGTATCAAGGCGTTGATCGGCGCACCGTGGGATACCGAGATCATCGAGGCTCCCGCGGATTTACGTTCCACCATGTTGATCGACACCGAGCTGGTCACGCCCGAGGAACTGAGCAACGTGGCAGCCGAATCGTTGGTGAAGGATAAGATCATTCTGCTCACGGTTCACGTCAATCCTCGCGAGTTCATTGTCGAAGCAAGAGAGCTTGACTGCCGCACTCGTCTGTTCGGCACTCGCGTCCGCCGCGTTGTTCGGCAACCGGACCTCTTGGCAGTCACCTGTTTTGAGGCGGTCGCCGATTCGTTTCGCGCCGTCACTCGACTCGAAGAAGGAGCCCCGAAATCAGCAATCGTTCGCATTCGCGCTGGCGGTTTGGTGCTCGACCAATCCTCGCCCTGTTACGTGGGAGCGGACGATGTTTTGTTCCCCATCCAACGCAATAACGATCGAGCGGGGCAGCCGTCCAAGATTGTCCCCATCGAGTGGACCTACTTGCAGGTCCAAACTCCTGACGAATCAAACCCCTACTTAATGACTTGCCGGGTCTGGTCCGGCAAGCCGAATCCGGTCACGGGAAGGCTCACCGCCCGCAAGGAACGATACGCCTTGAAGGTCAAGCCGATGGCCGAGACAACGACGTTGCGCGTGTTGAGTCGAGCCGTGAAGAGAGATGACGAGCCCTACCCGATCCCGGGGCTGGAAGTCTACGCCAAGGCTCCCGAACCCGATCCGCCCGCGGAACCCGAGCCTGAACCACCCACCGACGCGCCGGCTCCGAGCGAAAGCGCGGCCGCCGGAGCCGAGCCTGCCGCTTCGACCCCTGCGCCGCAAGAGCAGCCCGCTGCTGCCGCGAAGCCCACTACGCCGAAGGTGATCGGAGACCCCGCGGAACTGCTCGGTCGGACGGATTGGAACGGGACGTTAGAAATTGGCAAATCCGAAACACTGCTCAGAATTGTCTATCTGAAGAACGGGGCACAGCTGTTGGCGAGACTGCCGATGGTGCCGGGCTTGGAACCGGTCCTGATCGCCAGCGTGCCCGATGATGCTCCGCGCCTGCAAGCCGAGGGCTTTATCAAAGGACTGCAAGGACTACTGATGGACCTCGAAGCCCAACGCCAGATCCTCAAGACTCGGTTTCTGATGCGGATCGAAGAAGGGAAGTTAGACGAAGCACAAGCGCTTTTGGAAGACATCAAACAATTGCAAACGCGCGATATTCTTGTCAGCCAACTCGACAGGCAACAAAACCAACAGCTCGAATCACCTTTCAAATCGGTCCAGTCTCTGATCGATGTGCAATTGTACGGCAAGATGCGCGAGACGCTGGGCAAGTACTTGTTACCGAGCATGGTCAACGAATTGACCAACATCCTGAACGATGCGCGCCGGAAGCAACCGGCCAAGTAGGTCACTTCCGCCGGAAGTGACCTCCCAGACAGTTCGGCATTCGCCCATGTGCCAAGGTCACGCTCGGCGAGCGTGACCTACTTAAAACAGCTTCGCCAGAATGAACCCGATCCCCACGCCGACCGTTCCCACGACGACAGCGACGACGGTGATGACGGCGAGTTGGTTTTGACGTCCGTGCCGTGGCAGCTGAACGAGAGGCAGAGGCGGCGGCAGCGGTCCGGACGAACGGCGTGTCGGCAGTTGTCTCGTCTCTTGGTTCGCCGTGCCGCCGGACACCGTCCCTTGCGACCACTGGCTCCCACTCTCTTGCCGGCTCGAATCGGACTCTTCCGAATCAACTCGCGACGCGTCGGTGTCTTGCGCGGACTCTTCCGTGCCGGTTGGCAACGGCGGCGGAGTCCACGGTGACTTCGTCAGCGGTGCCGGGCTGACTCCGACTTCCGTGGCCCAAGGCTCCAGTCTTGCGGCAACTTCCGCGGCGGAAGGGATCCGCGACGCGGGGTCTTTCTCCATCATGTCCGCGATGACTTCGACAAACTCTTCCGTGACGTCAGGATTGAATCGCTTCGGATGCCAGGGTGTTTCGGCGAGATGGCGTTGCGCCTTGCTGTTCGGAGTGCCGCCTGGGAACGGCACCTTGCCGGTAATTGCATAGTACAGGGTGCAACCCAGCGAATAGACATCGCTGACGTTGCTGACCTCATGCGGGTTGCGGATCTGCTCTGGCGAGAGGTAATCCGCCGTGCCCACAATCTTGCCCGCGCGCGGATCGTCGTCGCCTTCGTTCATGAAACCCGCGAGTCCCAGGTCAGACACCTTGGCGACTCCTTCCGGCGTCACCAGGATGTTGCCAGGTTTCACATCGCGATGAATGAGGTTGCTTTCATGGGCATATTGGAGCCCGCGGGCCGCTTGCATGATCACGCTGGCGGCTTGTTGCATGGTCAGCGGCCCATCCGATCGAATCAGCCGCCGCAAGTCCGTTCCCGGCACGAACTCGGTCACCAGATAATGGACGCTGCCATCCTGGCCAGCATCATACGCGCGAACCAGGTTCGGATGATCCAGCTTGGCCTGTGTCCGTATTTCGCGAGTGAAATTGGCGATTGCTTCGGGAGTCGATTTGTGAACGGGCAGAATCTTGACGGCGGATTCGCGTCCCATGACGTTGTGAACGGCCTTGAAGACCTGCCCCATGCCTCCTTGGCCGATGAAGTCCGTGACGAGATACGGCCCTAGATTCAGCTTGTTCCGACCGGTCAACATTTGGTCCGCTTGATAGCGCGTGATCACGCTGGTTTCGACCAGCTTGTTCGCCAAGTTCTCGTCGGACAGCTCGCCTTCGCTGCCAATCTCCGGAGCATCCAGCCGCAGCAGCTTCTCGGCAACGTCGAGCTGCGATTGCGCGACGAGGCCGCTCAATAATGCGGCGTTGCGGAAGACTGAACGCGTTTTGTTTGGCACGACTTCGTCCTGAGAGAGGCACCGGACCGGACAGGAAAGGTGCGAACGGTAGTTATACGATAACGCGTAACCGTCGCCCGCGCCAAGTTACTGGCAAGACGACTACAAATTTCATTGTAGTTCAGGCCTCGAGTAATCGGGGTTATTGAGGAAAAGTAGGGCAACCGCAGCCATTTCCCGATTGCCGCAAGCCTGATGAGACGCCTGAGGCGTTGTTCGCCGTAGCACTGCGTGAACGGTAGTTAGAAACTTTGAAAAAACTAATTCCCGGAGGGCGAATTGGGAGGGCGAGGCTCCCGCCGAGCCTTTCCCCGGATGGCTCGGCAGGAGCCCCGCCCTCCCGGTGGTGAACTGCGTTCTACTAAATTCGACGTACGCACTTGGTGCCATCATCATTGCGATAGCAACCACACCAAGAAGGCGATTAGTGCCGCGAACGTGGCGATTGCGATCAGCAGTTGTACGACCATCGGCGTAACGCTGCGCCGCACCGAACTAATGACGGCACCGCAATGCGGACAGACGTGCGGCATCGGGCGAGGCAACTCGCCGCCGCACTCACAGATAATTCGCGGGACTCGTTTCATCCGTCCGGCTTTACGCGAAGGCGGCGTCAACAGCCGCTCGCATCTTGGACAGCCCGGTTTTCGCGACTTCCACCGGATCTTGCTTCCAGTACTCGCGATTGAATAGCTCTAAAGACAACATGCAATGACAGCCCGTCGAACGCAGCGTCCGCAAGATGTCGCCGAGCGGCGCGACGCCATCGCCCGGATAAACACGGTCCGCATCGCCGATCGTCTCGCGCGGCGGGTCGGCGGGATAGTCGTTCATGTGAAAGACTTGGATGGAAGGACCGTGAATCAAACCGAGGCCGGTAAACTCGGAACCCCCTTTGTAGATGTGATAGACATCCGGCAAGACGCAGGCGGATCGGTGTCCGCTCTCGACCGCCACGAACATCAACTCGCCAAGCCGGCTCATCGACTTCGAGAAGCCCCATAGCTCCAGCTCCGGTGTGATTCCGATGTCGTCACCGATCTCCAAGAGTTTGTGGTATCGCTCGGCGACCGCGAAGAGATTCAAATCCGTCTGATTCGTCGCGCCGACCGGTGGAGCCGCGAGACGCTTCCCGCCGATTTCGAGGAGCAGGTCCATGTCACGTTTGGCTGTTTCAAGACCCTCGGCTCGCTGCGCGTCATCGTCGACGATCCAACTGGCGAACCCGATCGCGCTTTCAACGGTCAGGCCAGCGTCTTCGATCCGCTTTCGAAGATCCTTCATACTCCCGCCGCTCTCCTGGTATTGATGTACCTCACGCACCCACGGCTCGATCGCGTCGTAGCCTGCCTGCGCGGCAATATCAACCTGCTCCGTGATCGGTCGCGGCGTGCCGCCCTTGCCGTCGAACTCTCGGATCGTACTCATATTCAGGCAGAAGCCGAATCCGGGAGCATCGCGATCGGCGGCGGGTGCGGGTTGAGCGGTTGTGGTAAGGAGCGAAGCGGCGAGACCGGCACCGCCAGCGGCAATGAGCTGGCGTCGATCCAATGAGACAGGCATGATGGGTTCCTGACGGGGGTTGCGTGAATCGAGTTTGGCAGCACGATAACATCCTAGTGCGTGCTCATTCGTGCCGAGGCAGACGCGTCCATTGTAATTGGAGCGATCGCGAATCAGAACAACCCAGGAACGAACGAATCAAGGTTCGCGACTAACGAGCTTGTCATCGGTTCGCGGGGCCTTCAGAGCGGCCAAGCGCCGCGTGGCGAGTTGCTTTTGTTCGTCACTGCCCCGACGAGCCAGCACGCTGTAGCAACATCGGGCCGCGCCGAAACTGCCCGCCGCTTCCGCAAACTCGGCCCGTTGAAGGTACGACGCCATATCTGCTTCGTGCTGGGCCGTTGCATTCACGAGCCGGCTGTCCACATCCGAAGCGGCAGCTCGGTTGGCAACCCTCGGGCGGGAAGTGGATGACTCTGGTCTTCGGGCCACAAATTCAGAGAGAAACGCCGCGCGACGGTTGGTTTCACTCGCGGTCCCACGCACGCCGCGTCGGGCAGCCGCTTCAGACAGCAGCATCTGATCCATCTCGGCGTGATCGATGATCGTCGCCGTAGCATAAGCGTGTGACGAGGACACGCTCGATCCAATGCCGCGATTCGTGAACAGTCGATTCAAACCGGGAACCTGGCTCAGCCCCGGCACACCACGCGAACTGCTGCTCCAAGTTCCTCGTGTCACACCACCCAAGTAAGCAGCCCCGCCATCCGGGACCGAAACGGTCGTATTCACCGAGAAGACGTGATACGTGGGCAATTGCACGACTTGTGCTTCCGCCAAGCACGCGCCGGATACGCATCCCAGCGAGACGAGCAAGAGAACTTGTTTGTTCATTGAAGTGACTCCGACGGGCGGCTGTCCATGATCGCGTCATTGTAGCGGAACTGTGCGGAATCATTCAATCGAAAGCAGGCGAAGTTGTGGAACTAGGTGTCGATTAAGGCAATTAACAAGTTCTTCACACTTTCTTCACAATCCCCGCTTAGAAACTGTGGACAAACTAACTCTTGGACGGCGATTTGGGAGGGCGAGGCTCCCGCCGAGCCTTTCCCCGTATGGCTCCGTTTCTCCGTTCACACCTTTGTGCTAGCGAAGTGTAGGCAGGAAATTGCGGACTCGTTATACTGCCTCAACTTTGTCGTGGCTCGTTCGCCATGAACGCGTCACGTCGGAACGGACTCGAACAACATCTTTATCGTGGAGGGAACCATGACCCGCATTCCTCTTAGCTCCGCCGATGAACAATCCCGCAGCCAACAAACTCGCCTCGAAATGAGCACCGCCGAGATCGGCCTCTCCGTCCGGACGACGAACTGTCTCGAAGAACGTGGCATCTTTACCGTGCAAGATCTGCTGAATTGCACGCGCGAAGATCTGCTCAGCATCTCGAACTTTGGCGAGAAGACGCTCGACGAGGTTTTCGCTGCCTTGGAAAGTGTTGGCTTCTACCGCCCTGACCACCAGAAGATGAACCCGAAATAACGTCCGCGTTCAGTCCAGTCCGATACGATCGATGGCACGCGCCAGCCAACTAGTGTTCGCCGTGTCGCTGTTGGCAATTGGGCGGGATTATTCATCAGCCGCTTGGCGATAGCTAGCGGTTCTCGTGAACTTTGCTCGTGAACTTTGAGAGAACCGCACGCTATCGCGTGGCGGCTGATTTGCACGGTGTTTTGTGCTAGATAGCCGTCACTCGTTTTACAAATGCAGCTTCATGAATACTCCGTGCTAAGGGCCTTCGGCTCGCCAGGAACCTCGCCCTCACAACTGTGCCGCAAGAACTGCACAGATTGAAAAACTGAACCGCCCTGAGCTTTGGTGGTCGCCCCGTTGAGTCTCACGACCGGTGACTCCCGTCACTTGGCGAGTTCCAGGCAGATCAGCTTTCCGCCTGACGACCCGTTGTCGCGGAAATAGAACTTACCACTGGATAGCGCGGGGAGCGATCGGGTGACGTTCGTGCTGATCTCAGCGGAGGCGAGTTCGCGGTAGGAGTCCGAATTGACTTCGGCGAGTCGCAATTTTCCTTCCACGTCAAGTAGCACGAGTTGGTCGCCGACGAGAATCGTGTGCGCGACGCCGAAGCCCGGGACGGTCCATTTCACTTTGCCGGTCTTCGCTTCGAAGCAGCGCAGCACGCCGTTCCGATAGTCTTCGCGGCCGTGCGTTCCATACAGAAAGCCGTCGCGATAAACGCACGTCGAGTATTGGCTCGACATGACGTTGTCGTTCGCCCAGAGTTCCTTCACACCGTCGCCGTTGATCTGCGACAGATTGGCTCCGACTCCGTAGCTGGAGGAAACGAACAGGTAGTCGTCGAACACCAGCGGCGTGGCACCGTTGACGGTCGTTCCGGGTCGGCCAAAGGGGAAGCGGAAACGCACCTTGCCGTTGCTGGGATCGATCGAGACGGCATTCAATCGTGTGACAAACACGGCATGCGTCTGCCCGCCGACCATCGCCAGAGTGGGAGACGAGTAGCTCGCCGCTTCGTCGGTCGCCTGCCACGCGGTCTGGCCCGTGTCGAGGTCAAAAGCCACGAATCCCGCACCGCTTCCGCCGACGTTCACGATCAGTTTCCCTGCCGCCACGATGGGCGTGCTCCCCGCGCCGAAGTAACCTTCGTCGCCGCCGAAATCGCGGTACGCTTCACGAGTCCAACGCTTTGCGCCATCGCTCAGGCTGACGCAGTGCAAATCACCCGCCGCTCCGAAGACGTAGACGCGATCGCCGTGGATCAAGGGAACGCAGCGCGGCCCGAAATCTGGATTGACCGTGCCGACATAGGTCGCCGGGAAGTCCGTCTTCCAAACCGATTTGCCCGTTGCGGCGTCCAGTGCTTCCACGCGTTCGGCATCACGATCGCGATGAAACACGATGACTCGATTGCCAACGACCGCCGGCCCGGCAAAGCCTTGACCGACCGGGTAGCTCCACACTTGTTTCGGTCCCGATGCCGGCCACTTCGGAATGACGGGTTCGTCCTGCGCCTGACCGCTGCGAGACGGCCCAAGAATCTGAGGCCAATCGCCCGCTGAGCATTCTGATGAGGGAGCCAAGAGCAAGGCCAGGGAGAACAGAACCGGCGCAGCGGCGATGAGCCTTGTACGATGGCCTTCCAAGGCCGTCGAATCCGGCAGATCGACGGCCTTGGAAGGCCATCGTACGACGTTGAATGAGCGTTCTGTGCTTCGTCGATCGAATCGAGCGGATGTCATGACAGGTTGCCTGGGTGGTGCGGGGGAAAACAGGTGGGCAAGGCCCCTACATTTCCCTGCGATTGGAGTACAATACCGCCCAAGCGTCAAGCTTGTCGTCTCACATCGCAGCCCTCTGTCGTATCAGCAGAAGTATTCGTGGCTCGTACATTCCGGCTTTGGCAGAAGAAACGCGGCGGTCGCCGAACAGGCTCCCAGCTGGCTGGGAGTGTGGGCGAAGCGGTCTTCTTTGGGATTCTGTTTCTTTTGGGTGCGCTTTCGTTGACGGCGGTGATTACGTCCCAGGTGATGAATCCGACACCTGATATCTATCAGCCTGGATTCGGTTTCTGGCTGATGGTGCTGGTGATGGCTTCCTTCGCTCTGATCGGAGGCATCGGCATTGTTCGGACTACGGTGCATGCCGGTACCTCCGCCGAACGCCGCTCGGCACTGGTGAAGCATGCCGCTGGAATGGACCTCATCAGCGAAGCGATGCCGACGTCGCTCGAGTTTCCGAATGTTCCGCGCGATGCCTACCTGACAAACAGCCCCGGGGTCAAGCTGAAGTACCGTTTGCCGACCGAACAGGCTCCCATGTGGCGTCTTGGTCTTACGGCCTTGATCTTTCTGATGTCGACGGGAGTGGCGTCGGTGCTGATTGTGATTGTTGTCAAACAACACCTGGCCGGAACGCCGGATTGGTTCTTGACACTGTTTGCGGCACCCTTGATCGTCGCCAACCTGTGGGCGGTTCGCCATTTCTTCAGCGAACTCCGGAAACAGACCCGCTTTGGACCGACGTGCATTGAGATCAGCGATCACCCCTTGCGTCCGAGCAGTGAGTGTGAGATTTTTGTATCCCAGGCGGGCCGGTTGTCACTAACTTCGTTGGTGCTCTCGCTCCTATGCGAGGAAGAAGCGACGTACTCGCAAGGGACGGATATCCGCACCGAAACGAAAGTTGTGTCACGGCAGGAAGTTCTTCGCGAGGAGTCGACCCGCATCGAAGATGGAACCCCGCTTGAATGTCATGGCACCCTACGCGTTCCAAGCCACGCCATGCATTCGATGCAATCGGGGCACAACGCCATCCGATGGAAGCTGGTGATCGAAGGAAAATCGGAGCGATCCGGCACCATGAAACGGAGTTTTCCTGTTATCGTCTATCCCACCTCGCAACAGCACGCGAATGATGCCCATCACGGAAGATAGCCCAAGCGCCGGTCTCGCGACTTTCTCGAGATCGCGTTTCAGCGGAACCTGGAAACCCGTTGGAAGTCTCATGGAACCGTTGCTCAGCCTACAGATCATCGAGCCGCGCCAGGTTTACCAGCCCGGAGACGAGTTGGCGTATGAGTGCCAGATCGATGCGGTCGAGGCCAACGAGATTCAGGCCGTGGAAACGTCCGTCCTGTGGTACACGGAAGGCAAGGGGGACGAAGATCTCGGCGTCCATTATTTCAACCGTCGCGTCCCCAGCGATTGCGAGAACGGTGACCTCCGCCCCATGCACCGCTTCTCGACGTTCTTGCCCAACAGCCCGCTCAGTTACGCGGGCAAGATCGTCAAGGTCCGGTGGTGCGCGCGAGTGCGATTGTTCCTGAAGAAGGGCAAAGAACTCTATTTTGAACAGCCCTTCACGCTCGGCGCGGTCACGACCACGCGGGACGATCCATCGTGAACGGCAACTGTCGGCAGTTGTTTCCCGATCAGAATCCTTTCTCGACAGCTGCCGTCAAACCCGGCGCGATCGAGTTTCGTTTTTGCGGCGACAGCAACGCGTCGAGCCTCGTGACGACGCTGCAGAGGAATCGTTGGCACGGCGAAATCGTCGGGCCACACGGTTCGGGCAAGTCGACGTTGCTCCAGACGCTGCTTCCAGTGATCGAGGCCGCTGGTCGTGTGGTCCGCTATTACGTTGCCAAGCCGAACGAATCACAACTCCCCATTCCCGCGAACGAGCAAGCAACTTGGACCGCTTCAACGCAGGTTGTCGTCGAAGGCTACGAGCTGTTAACTCGACGCCAGCAAAAAATGTTTGACCGGGCGTGTCGCGAGAAGCAAGCCGGCTTGCTCGTCACTTGCCACAAGCCGCAAGGTTTGCCACCGCTGTTTCACACTTCTATCACCATCGAATTGGCAATCTCGCTGGTGGAGCTGCTGCTGCCCGCGGCGTGCGATTTCATCACGCCCATCGATGTACGTGACAGCTTCTCTCGGCATGGCCAAAACCTCCGCGAATTGCTGTTCGAGATGTACGACCTGTACGAGCAGCGCCGCCCCCAATAATCGCTGCGGCCGTTGTGAATTCGTCCCTCCCGCCCCGTAACCGTAATCTAAGTTTGAGCAGAGGGTCTGTTCGAACGCAGGGATTCGTGCCTCGTTCGATCAGGCGAAAGAACTGTCCAAAAGCGACTTCGCGAATTCGGGAGGGCGAAGCTCCCGCTGAGCCATACGGCGAAAGGCTCGGCGGGAGCCTCGCCCTCCCTGGAAACGGGAAACCGTCATTGGACACGCCCTAAGAATCGTCACAACCGGGAATACCGGAGCGGAAGATGGATCCAAAACAGATGTTTCCAAAACACGGCGTCAGGTGGCTTGCCACACTTGCCCTCGCCGCAACAACGCTACTGATCGACGCTGATACGGCGCGAGCCGACGCCTGGAGTTGGTTGAATGGTTGCAGTTGCAGTAATCAACCACCTGCAACAGGCTGGGTCGAAGCCCAACCTGTCTCGTGCTTGACTCGTCCATTCTGGATGCGGCCGACGCCTCCCTACAATTCGTCATGGGCGCGCGTTCCGGTAACGAATTATCGACCTTTGATCGCGAATGATCCTCTTTCGGGAGTTAGCGTCACGTCGCTGCAGCCGTGTCACACGTACGAATGGCAGATGCGACGCACGGCGGGCTGCTCGCTGTGGCAAGACTTGGTCGATTGGTGGCGGTCGCGTCACTGTTGCATCGGTGCGCCGTTGCCGTCACCCGCCATATCGGCTTGCACTCCCGCGAGCGAATGGGTTGTCGGATCTGCCGAACCCGAAGCGTCGCCGTACTACGCGCCCTCGACCAACTCGCGAGTAGTTCCCGTCCCTCCGAATCTGTCACCATCGCCTCCGGCTCCGGCAGATCGTCGCCCGCAACTTGATCCAGTGCAGCCGCGAACCAGTGGCGACGGATCCGCCTCGCGGTTGTCGCCTCTCGACACGGAGATATTCGTCCGAACTTTCGTCGATTCGGACACGTCACTCGAACTCGTGCCACCGCAAGTCAATTCTGGTGTGCCAGATACGAATGCGGATATCAGCGACGACCTCGAACACGTGCCACGGCCGCTCGACGCCAAGCCCGACGAGACGACGGCATCGTTGCGTGAGGCGTCGCCCGAGTTGATTCCCGTTGGCTGGTCGATCCCGACCAACGACATTTGGGACGACACGGGCTGGCGCTCCGAACAGTAGCATCGCTTGGCTGATGATCCGCCTCGACACTCTGGTCGGGCGACGGCGCTTGCGATAGACTCAGCGGTCCAGACCAACGACCGCCCTTGGCTCCTCTCGGAAGGTGAAAACCGTGCGAAATCACTTGCTTGCACTGCTGCTTGGCCTCGTTGTGTTCTCGCTTACGAATTCCGCGGGTGCCGAGGAACTCGCGGGTACTCGTCCCAACATCATCCTGGTGATGACGGACGATCAAGGGATGGGCGATCTGTCGTGCATGGGGAACGAGGTCTTGAAGACGCCGCACCTCGACAGGTTTTATGCGATATCGACGCGCTTCATCGAGTTTCACGTCAGCCCTACGTGTGCTCCGACCCGCTCGGCGATGATGAGCGGGCGGCACGAGTTTCGTAACGGCGTCACGCATACGATCAAGGAACGCGAGCGGATGGCGCTCAGCACGACGACCTTCCCGCAACTGCTGCAACAGGTCGGCTATCAGACGGGCATCTTCGGCAAATGGCACCTCGGCGACGAAGACGAATATCAACCCTACAACCGCGGCTTCAGCGAGGTCTTCATTCACGGTGCCGGTGGGATCGGCCAGTCGTACGAAGGAAGTTGCGCCGATTTCCCTCCGAATCTCACCAACAAGTATTTCGATATCGTGGCGCTGCACAACGACACGATTAAGCAGACGAAGGGTTTCTGTACTGACGTCTTTTTCCAAGCCGCTCTGGGCTGGATCAAGCAACAACTGGCGGCCGAACAACCGTTCTTCGCCTACCTCCCGACGAACGCGCCGCACGGTCCGATGATCGCTCCCGAAAAGTACAGGAAGCGATTTCTCGACCTTGGCTACGACGAAGACACGGCCGGACGATATGGGATGATCGAGAACATCGACGACAACTTTGGGCGGTTGGTCCAGAAACTCGACGAGTGGAAGGCCTGGGACAACACGCTCGTGATCTTCATGACCGACAACGGCCAAGCCGGTTCTCGCGCGAAGCTGAACGGCAAACCGGTTCGGCTGCACACCGCCGGGTTTAAGACAGGAAAGGGCTCGCCGTACGAAGGCGGAACGCACGTGCCCGCGTTTTGGCGTTGGAAGGGTCGGCTGGGAGAAGGCGTCGACGTCCCGGCGCTGACTGCACACATCGACCTCTTCAAAACATTCTGCCAACTCGCCGGTGCCGAGATCCCGAGCGACATCCAAAAGATCGCTGGCCGCTCGCTGCTGCCCTTGCTAGAGAAGCCGGACGCCCGGTGGAAAGATCGCGAACTGTTCGTGCATGTAGGACGCTGGGAGAAAGGTGCCGACCCCAACGATAGCAAGTTCAAGAACTGCGCCGTGCGAACCACCCGCTGGAGATTTGTCAACAACAAGGAACTGTACGATATTTCCGCCGATCCGTACGAAGCGACAGACGTGTCGGCCGACCATCCCGAAGTCATCGCGAAGCTTCGCAAAACCTACGATGCGTGGTGGGCCGAGACCGTTCCTTTGATGGTCAACGAGGACGCTCCCTACGCTCCGCATCAGCCTCAAGCCGTCCGCTACGAGAAACAGCTGGCCGAACGCGGCATCCCCGCTTGGACGCCGCCAAAGCTTTAATGGTCGGGTGAAGCATTCCGGTTGCATTTCGCAATTTCGGTCCACGAGACCAGCCCACAAGCAACGATCGATCGTCACGCCGTCGACGAGCGATTCCTCCAGCGCGGGAGCTATACCTTGCACGGTGCCGGATGAGACAAAAAGATGATGCAGCCCTACCGATCTTTTGGGGTACGCCGGGCGGCGAGGGCGCGACGTACAGCTCGCAGGCGAGCGCGACGTTTGATATCGCTCGGCTTTTCGTAGAATTGCCGACTTCGCATTTCTTTCTTTAAGCCACTCCGTTCCACGAGCTTGCGGAAGCGGCGGACTGCCTCTTGAATCGATTCGCGGTCGCGAACATGCATGACAACCATTAGTTCTCCTCAGGCATAGGTCGGGGACGATTCACTCACACTAGACGAAAATGCCGTCAACGGATAGGACGGTTCGTCGGCACTACGGTTCGTCGGCACCACCGCCCCGGTCCCGAATGGCCTGGACTTAAGCGGTTTGTGCTGTAATTCTTATTTCGTTCCTAACATCGCAGGAAGAGGGGGGTGACTTGCGTCGTGGATGACGGCGGGTGACAATTTCATCGGTCGAGAGCGGCTTGGGATGCGGTCGCCAAACCGTCGGCTGGCAACGGATCCCTGCAATGTTATCGGAAAAGACGCTGTCACGTTTCAGCGTTAAGTGATTTAGAGTTAGAATATCAGTCGACAAGTGATAGACAGGGTTTCCACATCAGGACCACGTCATGAAGTTACAGTCACCGGGTTCCGTGCTTCTCATATCCTGCTACGAGCTGGGCCATCAGCCGCTCGGCATTGCCTTGCCGATTGGATTTCTCCGGCGGGCGGGATTCGAACCGGACGCGATGGACATTGCCGTCGAGGACTTCGACGCCGCGAAAGCTGCCCAGGCTGACTTCGTTGGAATTTGCGTTCCCATGCACACGGCCCTGCGATTGGGAGTCCGCGTCGCCCAGCGGGTTCGCGAACTCAATCCTGACTGCCACATTTGTTTTTATGGTATCTATGCGTCATTGAATTCCGAATACCTGCTGGATCATGGTGCCGATTCGTGTATTGGCGGTGAATACGAACAGCCCTTGGTTGCTTTAGTCGAGTCGATCGCAGCGGGCACGACCGGCGACGTCGAAGGCGTGGCTCGGCGCGGCAAAGCCGCGTTGCCGGTATTGCAGAAGCTCTCGTTCGCGATTCCGGAGCGGAACGCGCTCCCTTCGCTCGACAAGTACGCGCACCTCGAACACGAAGGCAGTTCTCGAACGGCCGGTTATGTCGAAGCCAGTCGCGGCTGCTTGCATCTGTGTACGCACTGTCCGATTCCACCGGTGTATGGCGGGCGCTTCTTCATCGTGCCGCAGGAAGTTGTCTTGGAAGACATCCGCCGACAAGTCCAGGCTGGCGCGACACACATCTCGTTCGGAGATCCGGATTTCCTGAACGGCCCCAAGCATTCGCTGCGCATCGTGCGGGCGATGCACGACGAGTTCCCGTCGCTGACCTACGACTTTACCGCCAAGGTCGAACATCTGCTGAACCGCGGCGAGGATATGCCCGAGTTCGCAGCAGCCGGCTGCTTGTTCATCATCACGGCGGTCGAATCATTGAGCGATCGGGTACTCACGATTCTCGACAAGCAACACACGCGCGAAGACGTCGTCAACGCCATCAAGTATGTCCGCGACGCCGGCATCGCGCCGCGTCCGACCTGGGTGACCTTCACGCCCTGGACCACGCTCGAAGACTTCTTGGAAGTGCTGGAGTTTATCGAAGAGAACGGGATGATCGACAACATTGATCCCGTGCAATACTCGGTCCGCCTGCTGATTCCTCCCGGCTCTTGGCTGGCCGATCACGAGGAGACACTGCCGCATCGCGGGCCGTTGGATGAAGCGGCGTTCACCTACCGCTGGACCCATCCCGATCCGCGCATGGATCAACTGCAAAAAGATGTGGCACGGCTGGTCGAGCAGGATGCCCAAGCGGAAGAGGATACAGCCGCGACTTTTTATCGCATCAAGGACTTGGCCTACGGCAGGCAGCCTGTCGAACTGGCCTGTTCGCTGCCAGCGGATCGCCAGCGGGCTCCGCGGATGTCCGAATCGTGGTTCTGCTGAGCGGAGCCGACCGAGGGTCAGTTAGACCCTCTTAACAAGCTCGCTGGCGCTGCGGTGGGACGCGACTCGCAAACGGGATTCTAAATGAACACGGCTACCGCGATCGAAGATTTACTCGGCTTACAGCGCCGCCCCGTCGCCGTCAAATTCCAGGACGCCGCGCCGGAAGGCATCTCGCGGATCGACCAGTCCGCCGTCTCAGGCTGTACCTACTGGAAACTCGCTGCCGAGGGCCGCACGTTTTACACCGAAGCGTCCGACCATTTCGGCTGCCCGATCGGTGCCCATACCCACGGCATCGACTTGCCCGAAGCGACCGCCAAGGAATTGGAAGGCATGGTCGGCACGATGGTCGAGCTGCAATACATTGCGATGGAGGAAGTGCCGGGCATTCCGCAGCTCGCCGAGGAATTCGGCGTGGCCATTTACGCACCGCTCGCCGAGGCGACGTTCGAGCCCGATGCGATTCTCGTTTCCGGTAACGCCAAACAAATGATGCTGCTCGCCGAGTCGGCCCACGCGGCGGGCGTTTCGAGCGACACTTCGATGGTCGGCCGGCCGACTTGCGCCGCGATTCCCGCCGTCATGCAATCGGGAACAACGGCGACGAATCTGGGCTGCATCGGCAATCGCGTCTACACCGGGCTCGCGGACGATGAACTGTACTTCATCATCGCCGGGCCGCGGCTGGGTGATATCGTCGAAAAGCTGACGACCATTTTGAATGCCAACAACGCGTTAGAAGCGTTCCACCAGGGACGCATGACCAACTAGTTTATGAGGTGTGATCTATGAAAATGCGACTCGGTCTTGCCGTCGCGGCGGTCTCGCTGCTGTTTGCGTCATCCGCCAATGCCCAAGTGGTCGGCGGAATCATGACGGTCTCCGGTGCGGAGATGCACTGATGAGCAGGTGTGGCGTGTGACGCCACTGCACGTCTGTATGACGTGGACGAAGATTCGGTGGTCTTTGTGAAGCTTCAAAAGACGGAGAAGTACGATCTAGGCACGGTGACATTTCGCGCCCGCAAGGACAAACTGATCGACCTCGACCAACTGCACGAAAGTATCTGGGCGACCAGACTGTCGAGCGGCACACGCAGCGGCTTGGTCAGTCTCGAAGTTACGGTGATCGGCGAAGTCGTCGCCGCGGAAGACAAAACGGTCCTGAAAGTGTCGGGTTCGGACAAAGAGTTTGTTCTCGGCAAACATTCCGACGAGCAACACGCGGCTGCTTTCGCCAAGTTGCAGTCGAGTGCCGGTAAATCGGTGAAGCTGACCGGCATCATCGACGACTACGTGGGGCGGTGGCCGAACGTGCTGAAGACGCAACCGACCACTCCGCGGCGTGTCTTGGTGACCGGTGTTGAACTTGCCGAATGACTGTTGAAGACAACAATGGCGGAACCTATTGATGATTGAACCTCACGCTAATCACCCAGAGCATCCCGACACGTTGCCGGAGACCGGTTGTGAAGCAGCACCTGCGAGAGCCGGCGGCGGAAAGACGATGACGGTGTTCGGCGCGTTGTTCGGCGCTGCCGCAGCCGTCCCTACGTGAACCACCGCTGGCTTTCTTGCCCTGTTCGGGTTAGCAGGGGGTTCAGCAGTTTCGATCGCGGGTTGGATGTCGCCCATCCTGATTGGAGTGACCATCGCTGCCGTGGGAAGATCCCATTACGTGCTGTACGTTCTCAAACGCGGCAATCTGGCTTCGATCGTCATCACGTGGCTGGTGACCTTGTTCGTCATCGGGTTCTGGTCGTGGCATTGGCTGGCAAAGTAGACTTCTCTGATGAACAACTCCTTTGAGAACCGCGAGCGTCCGGACGAAGCGACGGTGTTTGCGCTGCGCGAGATCGTCCGTCGCCACGGCACGCCGGCCTACGCCTTTGACGTGCGGCGATTAGTTGCTCAAGTGGAAAAGCTGCGCAGCTATCTGCCGCCCGAGGTGGAACTTCTCTACTCGTTGAAGGCCAACGCCTCACTCGGAATCTGCGACGTGCTGGCGGACTGCGGCATCGGTGCCGACGTTGCTTCGGCCGGCGAATTCGCGACCGCTCTCGAAGCGGGCTTCCCCGCCAACCGCATCTTCGTTGCTGGACCATTCAAGTTGCCGGAGACGATCGCCCGGTTGCACAACACGCCGGAAGCGATCGTTTCGATCGATTCGCCGAGCGAACTCCAGCGTCTGTCCGACGTGCATGCTCCCAATTCCGCCGTACTTCGTCTGCGGCCCGATTTTGGTTCTTGCGCGGTTGTACCCGCCGGCAGCGAATCTCGGTTTGGCTTCACTTGTGACGACTTGCAACGTTGCCGCGACTTTCTGCCGTCGTGCAATGTCGACGTGATCGGCTTTCACGTGTTTGCCGGGTCGCAGGTGTTGGACGCGGACAAATTGAACGAACATCTCCGCCGCGCGTTGGACTTGTCGCTGCGAGCCGCGGAAACACTGGCCATCGAGCCAACCTATATCAACCTCGGCGGAGGCTTTGGAATTCCTTACGCGGCTGATGGCGAAGAGCTTGATCTCGCTCGCGTCGGCGATGAACTAGCCAGTTTGGTCGCGCGCGCGGCACCCGCGCGGATCGTGCTAGAACTCGGTCGTTACTTCGTCGCCGAAGCCGGCTGGTATTTGACCTCGGTCGTCGGACACCAGACGTTTCAAGGACGTCCGGCGGTGATCGTCGATGGAGGCGTTCACCAGCGGGCCGACATGTGCGGGCTTCATTTGCGAAAGAAGCAGTGCCCGCCGTTGGTCCTCAATGCCGATTCCTCAACGCTCACTCCGACCGACGTGCTGGGATGCCTCAGCCTGCCCGACGATGTGATGTTGGAAGCCAGTCCGCTGCCGAAGTTGTCGTCCGGCGACATCCTGGCGTTCGGCAACGCGGGAGCTTACGGCATGTGGTCGTCGCCGGCGATCTTTCATGGCAGCCCCTTGCCCGCCGAAGCCGCCTTCGACGGAGCGGAGATTCACTTGATGCGCGAGCGCAAGCCGGCACAGAGCATCCTGGAAGATCAACTTCACGTCGTTACAAAGACTGCACCCGCACCCGCGTAGGCAACCATGAATCGTCAACGAACCGCCGCACTAATACTGATCGTCGTCCTCGCCGGATCGCGCCTCGCGCGTTCCGATCAGCCCGAGGTCAGCACGAACCCGGTGATCACCAACTCGGTAGGCCTGAAGCTGGCGCACATTCCCGCCGGGACGTTCGTCATGGGATCGCCCCGTAGCGAAGCCGAACGGGATGACAAGGAAGAACGCCATGAGGTGACCATCACGAAGCCATTCTATCTCGGCGTGTACGAAGTGACTCAGGCGGAATACGTCAAGGTGATGCGAGGGACGGGATTGCCGGACGATCGTTCGACGTTTAAGGGGGACAATCTCCCCGCCGAGAACGTGGAATGGAGAGTGACCCAGATATTCTGCGAGCAGCTGTCGGCGCGGCCCGAGGAAGTCGCCGCGAAACGCAAGTATCGCCTGCCGACCGAAGCCGAATGGGAATACGCTTGCCGAGCTGGTTCATCAACCGCGTTTCACTTTGGCGATTCGTTGTCGTCGGATCAGGCGAACTTCAATGGTGAGTTTCCGGCGGGGGACGGCGAACAGGGAAAGTACCTGCGGACGACAGTGGCGGTTGGTTCCTATCCGCCGAACGCGTTTGGCTTGTATGACATGCATGGCAATGTCGCCGAGTGGTGTGCGGATTGGTACGACCCCGAGTACTATTTGAATAGCCCCGAGGAAGATCCGCTCGGCCCGCCGTTTGGCATTGTCGACACGAAGTTCACTAACAACGGCAATGAAAACTTCTTTGTCGTGATTCGTGGCGGCTGTTGGGTAGATGAAGGAAGAGGCTGCCGTGCCGCTTATCGATATCGTGCCATGCCGAATACACAATACCGCTTGATCGGCTTCCGAGTCGCATGCGGCGTGGAAGGGGAATGACCTTGGTGATGATTCAGCGAGTCAAAATGATCGGCGTCGCGGCCTTGTTGCTGGCTGGCTGTAACGCATCGGTGCCAACGACCGTTGCTCCGTCGAAAGCTCAGCCGGAACCATCCAGCCCGACGGACGTTACGCTGTATCTGGCGGGAATGAACGAGAGCATGCAGATCTTGTGAGGCGACTGACCGAATAAGGTCAAACAGGCTCTGTTAGAGCTTGACGGTGTCCAGTCGGTCGAAGACGAGTGGGAACGGGAACTGGAAGCGGAGGAAGACCTCGATCTGTTGTTTATCACGTACAATTCGAAGCGGATCACGCTTGAACAGCTGACAGCCGCAATCGCCGAGCACGGATTCGAAGCACAAGTCCGAGATGAAGCGAACGAGTAAGTAGTGTGGGACGCCGGGCCCCGGCGTCATTCGGTAGTTAAAGACTAGGTTGCCTCATGTCCAACGAACCCATTCCCAACGTAACTCCGGCCGCCGATTGCTGAGCATCGACGACCGCCGCGTCGCCGTGTGCGACGCAACAACGACCGCTCGACGAGAACGTCTCGTCCGGCCGCAGCGAACGCTTCGCCAGCTTCGGGGCGCTGCTGTCGGCCTTTATCGCCTCGAGCTGATGTTGGCTGCCGCCCTTGTTGATTTTAGGCGGCGTCTCCGGTGCGGGGATGACGGCAGTGATGCAAGAGTACCGGCCGATCTTCATGGTCGTGACGTTCGCATTTTTGGGACTCGCGTTCTACTTGACCTATCGCCCGCGACGTACTCCGGCGACAGCAGCTGACAACAGCGGCCAGTCGGCGACAATTACCGCCAGCCCCCGTTCAAACATCATGACCTTCAACAGGGTTCTGCTGTGGGGAGTGACCGTCGTCGCGGTCGTCTTCTTATTCTTTCCACAAGCCTTCACGAGTTTCGACACGGCCAACGACGAGTTCACCGCCGACATGGATCGGACAGTGATCACGATCGAAGGCATGACGTGACACACGTGAGCGCCGAAGGCCGAAGCGGCCCTCAGATCAGCACCGGGTGTGCTGGCAGTCAAAGTGGACTTCGCAACGAAACAAGCCACGATCGGCACCAAAGTCGGCAGCGCCTTGCCGTCCGAAGAAATCCTCGCCGCCCTAAAGTCGATCGGATACCGCGGCAAAATCGTCGACTCGCCCCCGGTCAGATGATGTTGTTGGGGAAACTGTCGTCGTGCTGAGAACGTCGATAGTTTTCTGACTTGGCAGTGTGCGACCGTCCCGGCACGGTTACATTGGTACGCAGACGATTTCAGATGCAGCTTCTCGAATCAGTGCAATGCGAAAAATGAATCAGAAAGAACGAATACCAGTTCCCGCGTGGTACTGGGTGATCCCTGTTCTGGCGCTGCTGTGGAATTTGATGGGATGTGCCGTCTTTCTCACGGAGGTTTTCGCACAGGAGGCGATGATGGAGTCCATGACCGAGGAACAGAAGGAATGGGCTCGCGCGATTCCTCGCTGGATCTACTTTGTCTACGCAGTCGCCGTGAGCACCGGCGTGGCGGGAAGCATTGGTCTGTTCATGCGGAAGACGTGGTCCGTTCCGTTGTTCGCTATTTGCGTTGTCGCCGTGATCGTCCAAATGGTTTACACCATCTTGATCGCCGGTGGCTTACAGGCCATGGGACCATCCGGCTTAGTGATGCCAGTGTTGGTCATCGTCTTCGCGAGTGCTCTGCTTTGGTTCTCGTGGTTTGCCAAAGGCAAGAGCTGGCTGGCCTAAACTTCGACACACCGTTGAGAGTTAGCCCGGATTATTCATGAACCGGTCGGCATTCTTTGGAACATGCGTTTGTAAAAGGAGTTGCGGCCACCTTGCCCAATTCGCCGCGCAATTCAGCCGCCACGCGATAGCGTGCGGTTCTCTCGAAGTTCACGAAAACCGCAGGCTATCGCCAAGCGGCTGACGAATAATCCGGGTTAGCGAACCAGTGTGTGTGTCAACAACTCGTGGCGCGTTAGACACGCCGCAAAAAAAAGCGTCCGTCTTCAAACACGCGCGGCGCGAAAGTCGCCGCGTACCCATCGGTTACCTCTTTTCCAACTCAGCGAGCAAGCGACCGATGGCGGCGTCGACTTCTTCGGGCGGGAGGTTCTTGTAGCGGATGACGCCATTCGCATCCAGAATGTGGATCGCGGGGCGTTCTTGGATTTGCCAGGTGGTGTGAATCGGGCCTTCGACGTTGCCTTCGTCCCACCAGCTGCGCCAGGTGATCTGCTCGTCGACCATCGTCTGCTTGAGGGCTTCGCGATCTTCGTCGCTGTTGACGCCAAGGAGAACGAAGGGCTTGTCGGCTAACTGTTTCACGAGCGACCGCTCGTGCGGGTAGAGTTCCCGGCAGGGGCCTCACCAATGGCCCCAAAAGCACAACATCACCACCTTGCCACGATAGTCGCTCAGCTTCATCGGCTTGCCAAAAACGTCTTCGCCTTCGATCTCGGGAGCAACCCGGCCGACCGATAGATGACGGATGGCAAACAACGCCCGTTCGGCGACCTTGCCCAGCGTGGTGTCTTGAGCGGTTACATCTGGGAAGGACTTCAACATCGTCTCGTAAGCTTGCTCGCGCAGCTTCGCGAGTTCGTCAGGCTTCAGCGACGCCAGATGCTTTCCATAATCCTTGCCGTAGTACTGCACTACGCGGGGTGCCAAGTCGGGCGCCGCCCGCAATTGGTCGACGACGATTGCTTCGCTATCCAGCAGCAGCGCGAGATAGTAGCAGGCTTGAGCTTTCACATCGTCGTGAGGACCCTTGTCTAACAGCGCGCGGAGCAGCTTCTCTGCGGCCAGCGAACGGGAGCGGGCAATGTCTCCACATGCCGACCCAAGTTTCTCGCTGTCGACATGATTGGCTGTCAACAGCTCCAATGCCTTTGTCGTTTCGGAGCGGCCACGGACGTTTTCGACGATCCAGAGCAGCGCGTCGGCTGCGGCCGGGTCTTTCGGATGCTCCTCCGCCAAGGCGAGAAACCGTTTGGCAAACACGGTCGCGCCGCCTTCTTGCTCGTATTGATCGACCAGCACCTTGAACTGTTTGGAGGCTGGCGACGGCGAGTCCTCGGCGTGTGCCGGGTAGGTCGCGGCAAGTGTGACGAGGAAAAGGAAAACTACTCGCATGATGACATTCTTCCTTTCATCAATCGGCACGTTGTACAAATGGATCGGAGAAACGAGGGTCGGCCAGCAGTGATTCGTCTGTCAAGGTTTTCAAAAACGCGACAAGTGCTGACTTCTGCGTCGGAGTCAAACGAAACCCGGATGTGCTCGTGGCGTCGATGGGCTCTTCGTTGAAGGCCAATTCCAAGTTTACGTGCGGATGAACGCCATCGCTGTAATGCTCGACGACTCGTTCCAACGTCTTGAATCGTCCATCGTGCATATAGGGCGCGGTCAGGGCCACGTTGCGCAACGACGAGGCTTTGAACTTGCCGTCGTTGCTGGGTGTGAAGGGATCGTTCGGCGGCAGGCCGCGCGCTCCCAAGCCTTGATCGACGTAATACAAGTCGAGTCCGGTGTTGAATGACTTCGGCATGCTGAACGTTGGCGGGACGTGGCAGTGCGCGCAGCCGATTTCGCCGACTCCATCCACACCGTTGATGAACAGCGACTTGCCGAGGTTCTCTTTGGCGGTAAAGTCCTTGAAGTCCGCCGAGTAGTCATCGCCGCCGGTCGCCGCGGCGGCGCGGTCGAAGCGCGAGTCGAACGAGACCATCGATCGCATGAACTGCGCGACCGCCTTCGAGATTCCATCGCACGTGACTTTTCGCGAAGCGAACGCCGCTTCGAATAGCGGTGGATAGTAAGGCAGCTGTTGCAGCTTGTTCTCCAACGCCGGCAACTCCATCCCCATCTCGACTTTGTCTTGAATCGGCATCAGGACCTG
This sequence comes from Planctomycetota bacterium, assembly GCA_027622275.1. GTDB lineage: Bacteria > Planctomycetota > Planctomycetia > Pirellulales > Pirellulaceae. The sequence continues at coordinate 33,915 of JAQBZB010000065.1, forward strand.
CGCTTCGAGCGTGGGGGCTCGCTCGTCCCAGAAGAAGCCCGGATGCGCTCCGCGTAGTACTGTATAACGCAGATTCACCAGGCTCATGGCGTTGCGGTTGGTGTAGCCGTATTCAAAACCTCGGCTGAACTGGCGCGGGTCCGCGAACGCCTGCTCTTGCAGATGGCATGACGCACAGGCGATCGTGTCGTTCTTGGAGAGCTGCCGATCGTAGAACAGCACTCTGCCCAACGACGCACCGGCGTCCGTGATGGGATTGTCCACCGGCGTGTTGTCCATGCTTTGCAGCGCCGACACATCGATATGACTCGGCAGTTTATCGATGGCGTAGCGATAGGGCTTCGACGGCAGCAGCGGCACGTCGCTGCGCCCGGCTGTCTCACGGAGCACGATCGGTTCGTCGGATCTCACGTCTCTGCATACGAGCGACGTCAGCAGCAACATACCGATGGCCAGAGTTCTTCCGCCGGACATGGTTCCGAAGCCTCCAATACAACAAGTCGATCAGGCAACTGTGATTGTACCAGAATGCTCCCCGTCCAATGGAACGAACCGCGGCGGCGATGGGCGACTTCCGGCATCCTAAATCATCGCCAAACCTTAGCCACCGCCCATCCGCCGTGGAGGCAACGCTCACGATTCAATCAGCATGGCAGAGGTGCGAAGCAAACGTGAGCACTACCGCACTTCCGCAGTCATGCCCCATTTTCGCCCAAAGAAAGTGATGATCAACAACTTCCCGATTTGAGTTTCGGGAGGGCGAGGCTCCTGCCGAGCCATACGGGGAAAGGCTCGGC